>JAAGNR010000023.1 GCA_010435995.1 Ferrovum sp.
CTATGGTCCCTCCCGCCTTATCAATATTCCGTGAGCAGCAGGGACTTCTAACCTCATAGCCCCCATGAATGGGGCGTACTTCTGGTGAGACATAGCGATACCTTCCCCTTTCAGACAATTTCTTTTGAATTCTCTTGAAATCAACTTCATTGGGATGTGGATGCGTTTTCACAGGCGTCTCCCCATGGTCTGAAAACCACAAATTTCAGACGGATATCAACTCCTCTTCCAGACAGCCCACCACCAATCCTTCACCAAACTCCACCAGATAAACTGGCGTATGGGATTCTTCATGACTGCCCACTTGAACAACCTCACCGCGACATCCCGTCTTCACCAGCAGAACTCCCTCTTCCTTTCCAGGGAAGGATCCGTCGTTGAACAGATCAACGGAGGCAGTCACCGGTTGACCCCACTGATATATTGGTATTCTTTCGCCGATCATGAGTTCACCTAAGCCTGATACCGTGGATAACTGTGATCCACAACACAGGTGTTATCCACGGGACACACTGCTACGCACTGCGGATCATCAAAATAGCCAATACATTCGGTACATTTTTTGGGATTGATGACAAAAGTCCCATCTTTTTCATAAATTGCCACATTCGGGCACTCAGGCTCACAGGCCGAACAGGCCGTACACTGCGATGAAATAATCTTGTACGTCATAATTCCCCCCCCACAGAAATGTAATCGACTCTCTACACCCCCAATGTGAGCAACAAACATGCCAATGAATTTCTCTCCCTATTTGTAATAATCTCCTGAAATTACAGCCAGATCCCTTTGTTCATATCCATACACCCTTGTCTTCTATGTCGTAAATGTGACATCTTCTCCTGAAAACCACCCCTCCTTTCTTCTAGGAAAACCTCCATCTGATACTTTGTATCGACCACAACTTTTGGCATGACTATTGCTGATACCTCTGTCATACCGGAACCGTTGGAGGCTGATATGACAGTGATCATTAACGATGTGACTTTGCGCGATGGCGAACAAACCGCTGGGGTTGCCTTTAACGCGGAGGAGAAAATTGCCATCGCCTGTGCACTTTCGGAATCGGGCATTCCCGAGATGGAAGTTGGAATTCCCATCCTGGGTCCGGAAGAGCAGGAAGTCATTCAGGAGATCTCCCGGTTGGGACTCTCTTCACGGCTAATGGTATGGGGCAGAATGCTGCACGAAGATCTTCTTGCCATGGCCAATTGCGGAGCAGACATTGTCAATCTGTCCATTCCCGTTTCTGACCTTCAAATTTCCAGCAAAATTGCCCGCGATCTGAACTGGGTTCTCGACACGATTACACGACAGGTCGGCGATGCTAGAGATTTGGGCATCGAGGTCAGTGTTGGAGGCGAAGATGCCTCACGGGCGGATATGAGTTTTCTGATGCAGGTCATGGAACGGGCACAGACGGCGGGTGCTCGAAGATTCCGGTTTGCTGACACCATGGGCTTATTGGATCCTTTCACCACCTTTGAGAGAATTCGGCAATTGAAGAGCAATACTGATCTGGAGATCGAAATTCATGCTCACGATGATCTCGGATTAGCCACGGCAAACACGCTTGCTGCCGTCATTGCCGGAGCCTCTCATGTCAACACCACGGTCAATGGTCTGGGCGAGAGGGCCGGGAATGCCCCTCTTGAAGAAGTGGTGATGGGTTTGCTGCATCTTTATGGAATTGAAACCGGCATCAATCCCCTCTGCTTTCCGGAAATCTCCGATTTGGTGGCGCGTGCTTCCGGCCGGCCGATTCCTGCCAACAAGTGTATTGTTGGCAGTTCGGTCTTTACCCACGAGTCGGGTATTCACATTGATGGACTGCTTAAAAATGTTGCTAACTATCAGAACTTTGACCCAGCCGAAGTGGGCCGTAAACATTGCTTGGTCTTAGGAAAACATTCGGGCTCAAAATCCGTCCTCAATGCCTATGCCGAGCTTGGCATAAGACTGACGGATACAGAGGTGAAGTTGATTCTCGGGCAAATTCGGGATTACGCAGTAACCCACAAGCGAAACCCCAACTCCAGTGACCTGCAACGCTTCTATGCAGAAGCCTCGTCGAGATTCATACACTGATGGGTGTTGATTGACGGGTTCCACAATTCCGTCGCCGCGATCCGCCCTTCCCTCTTCCAAACACAAATCGTGCGTTTACTGTCAAATGTCTTGTATGGTTTACTTCATTTTGGTGACGGCAATAAATTATTTCATAACGATCAGTAAGATAAAATTTGGCACAAGAATTGCTTGAGTAGTCATTGAAGCTTTTGGCCTGCGTTATATAGCACGATATATAGCGAAAACTGATTTACACACTCACTCACAAGGGGAAATCATCATGACTTCACTCAACGAAAAAACCATTTCAACACTTTCATTTGGCGCCGGACTTCTGTCTTTAGCCATTAACGCCTTTGCCGATCCGGACTCAACTTCCCTGGGTTCCCCTGAAACCAGCACCAGCGGCTGGTTTGCCACCGTCGACAAGACCCAGGAGGAACAGCCCCACTGGATGACTCCACTGGTCACGGTGACCCCACGACTGGAAGAAGAATATCGTTACGATGAAATCGTGCAGAACAAAGCAGGGGGAACCACACTCACCAATAACGGGGGGGGGAAGGGACTGGAATTGATTCCCTCGGAACACGTTGAAGTGATCATTGGGCAACCGGGCTACATGAATAACCAAACCCCAAAGACCACCACTTCAGGATGGGCCGATGAAACACTGCTCATGAAATATCGGTTTCTGGCGGCCAATGAAGAGCATGGCAACTATATCGTTACGGGATTTATGGGCGTGAGTCTTCCCACGGGCGACACCGCTTTCACTCAGAACGCGACAGTGACTACGCCAACCCTTGCTCTGGGTAAAGGCTGGGGGACGCGAAGCCAAGGGGTGGATTTGCAAACCACTCTCAGCAAAAGTTTTCCGTCAGCAAACCAATACATTCTGGGCGAACCTACAGTCTGGAATACCTCCTTTCAAGGGCATTTCTCCAACTATTTCTGGCCGGAAATCGAAACCAGTCTCACCCACTGGCAAGGAGGTACATTTGCCGGAAAAGATCAGTTGATCGTCACCTATGGCATCATTTTTGGTCGGATCCCCCTTGAAGGGCGAACCAAACTCATTTTGGGTGCCGGCTATCAGACGGCCAATATGAGTGGGTTCAGTACCTTTGGCAGCGGATGGGTCACCAGTGCCCGAGTGGCATTCTAAGGTGCCAGCCTGATCAGATTGAGTTATCCTATTCAGGGTTGAAACTTATCGCCAAGAGGATACTTTGACTGCAAAGGCACACTGGGAAAATGTCTACTCCACCAAGGCCAGTGACACGGTGAGCTGGTTTCAGCCCCACGCCCAAACCTCGCTGGAGTTTATCTACCGCACTGGAGTCACTCAATCATCTGCACTGATCGATGTGGGTGGGGGAGCTTCCACCCTCATCGATGATCTTCTGGCCTTGAATTTCAACCATCTCTCCGTACTTGATCTGTCTGGGGCCGCGCTTAAAGCCAGCCAAAACAGACTGGGCGAGCAGGCCCAGCGCGTTCAATGGATCGAAGCAGACATCACCACGGTAGATTTTCGTGAGCATTACTTTGATCTCTGGCATGATCGCGCGGTATTCCATTTCCTGACCCATCCAGAAGACCGGCAATCCTATCGCCGGGTACTTTTGCATGCGCTCAAACCCGGCGGCCATCTCATCCTTGCCACGTTTGCCGATGATGGGCCGGAAAAATGCAGCGGCCTCGCGGTGCAACGGTACGATACCGCCGCTTTGCAACACATCCTCGGCCCGGCTTTTACCCTGCGGCATCACCAACGAGAAACACATACCACCCCTTTCGGTACGACACAGCAGTTCCTCTATTGCGATTTTCAACGCACCGAGTCAGAAAATTCACCCAACTAATGGCGCCCAGTTTGTCCCGAATACGTGTTCGGCTATTATTGGCGATGACATTACCGCAACAAAAGAAGCCGAAGCAACGCTGATCAAAGCCAAAGAGGCCGCTGAGTCTGTTGCTCGTCTCAAATCCGAGTTTCTTTCCACCATGAGCCATGAAATTCGAACTCCACTGAATGGAGTAATCGGCATGGTTGACCTGTTACTGGACACCTTCATGACAACCGTCCGGCCCGCTTAAATCCTGAGCCCCTCACGGTTACTTGTGGCAGAATGTAATATCTAGATGCATTTATTTTCGAGTGTCGTATAAGACACCAGCAAACTTGCCATGACACGCCGTGGTACCGCAAACACAAACACCCACCTTAGAGGTCTCGGTGAAGATTTTGGCCTCTATCGCCAACGTTTGATTTGGATCCTCCCCGTTCTGGTGTTGTTATTCGGCCTGGCCATTTCTGGAATGCTATGGAAATTCGCCTACGATTCCGTTGATCACAGTGCGCAGGAATATTTTAAATTCCGCGTCCACGATATCATGGACAAGACCTTGGTCCGCGTGAGTGTCTATGAACAAGCACTGCAGGGCGGCCGAGGATTGTTTGAATCCTCCAGCCCTGTCACTCGCGAACAGTTTTCCTCCTATGTCAACAGTCTCGATCTGAACAATACCTATCCGGGAATTTTAGGCATGGGTTATGCCACGGTAATCATGCCCAACCAACTGATCCAGCACCAGAACCAGATTCGTGCGGAAGGTTTCCCACAATACGCTGTGAAGCCCGCGGGCATTCGCCCCATGTATACCTCCATCATCTATCTGGAACCCTTCGATTGGAGAAATCAGAGGGCTTTTGGCTATGACATGTTCTCTGAACCCGTGCGTCGCCAGGCCATGGAATTGGCTCGAGACAGTGGGCAGGCAACCCTGTCTGGGCGCGTTTTTCTGGTTCAGGAAAATGGTCAAGCGGTTCAATCCGGTTTTTTAATCTACCTCCCCGTCTATCAACCGGGTCACTCCCAGGATTCGCCGATACAGAGGCAGTCCCGTTTGATGGGGTGGATCTATGCCCCATTCAGGATGGGAGACTTCGTTCAAGGAATTTATGGGGATCGGTCTGATGAAAATGACATTCAATTTTATGATGGCACAACCCTATCCCCCGATCATTTGATGTACGAATTGAATAAAGGAGGCCCAGCTTCTCCCCGATTTGTAGCCCGTCGACTGTTGAGGATCGCCAATCACGACTGGACGGTTCAAGTCAGTTCCCTGCCCAGAATGGAAGCACGCTTCAACTATTATCAACCGGTATGGCTCGGCATGAGTGGCGTTATGATCAGCCTGTTGATTGCGTTGGTCCTGTGGCAGGAAATGAATGGCAGGAAACGAGCTTCCAACCTGGCGCTTCAACTGAATGGCGAATTGCTCGACAGCAGAGAAGCGCTACAAGCTGAAAATGAATTTGTCTCCAGCATTCTGCAGCTGGCAGGCCCCATCATCCTGGTGATCGACGCGCACGGCTCCATCATCAGCTTCAATCGTACCGCAGAGGAATTTACCGGTTATACCCTGGAGGAAGTAAGGGAACCTTTTTTCTGGAGCAGGTTTTTTCTACCCGACAAGCGCGAAAAAATTGAAGCCCGGTTTCGCTCAGTGTTGAAACGCAATCTGACCGAAAACCTCGAAGAATCATGGATCAACCGAGATGGAGAACCCAGACTGTTTCACTGGTCTCTCTCGGTATCGACAGCAATCCCGAGGCATACCCACTATCTGGTTGCCATCGGACACGACATTAGCGAAAGACGCATTGCGGAAAACAAGCTCATCGAAAACGAACAAATTCTCATTAAAATTCTTGATTTGAGCCCCATATCCGTGAGAATTGCCACCGAGGGCGGGAAAAAAGTAGTCTTCTGCAATCAAAGCTACCTGAATTTAATCCATAGCCGCACCGGCTTGGGGAAAGATCCCACTGCCTACTACCAACGAAGTGAAGACTATGAAGCGATTCTGGACGAGGTCCGCCGTGGCAAAACCATCATCAACCGCGAAGTCAATCTCAAGACCCCTACCGGTTTGACGGTTACGGCGTTGGCTTCTTACATGTCCTTCAACTACCACGGGGAAAATGCCATTCTCGGGTGGTTTTATGACATCACGGATAAAAAAGAAAAGGAACAACTGATCTGGAATTATGCCAATTATGACTCCCTGACCAATCTTCCCAACCGCCGACTGTTTTATGATCGACTCGCTCAGGAATTGAAACGGAGTGACCGTACCCGTGAGTCTTTGGCTTTACTATTTGTAGACTTGGATCATTTCAAGGAAATCAACGACACATTAGGCCACACCAAGGGAGATATGGTGTTGATCGAAGCCGCCCGGAGAATCCGCCAATGTATCCGTGACACCGATACGTTGGCACGGTGGGGAGGAGATGAGTTTACGGTAATACTCCCATCCTATCTGTCGGCGAATAATATTGACCGGATATGTCGCAATATTTTGATCAAACTGGGCGCCGTCTATACGCTTGGCAATGGAGAATTCGGCCATATTTCTGCCAGTATCGGGGTGACGCTTTATCCCCATGATGCCAACAATCTGCATCAGCTCCTGCAATACGCCGACCAGGCCATGTACTCAGTAAAATCGACGGGACGTAATGGATTTGGTTACTTCAAGCCCCTCATGCAAGAAGATGCCGACAAAAAGAGGCAATTATCCGAAGACTTGCGGGAAGCCCTTCACACCCATCAACTACAACTCCATTTCCAGCCCGTTTATGACATCCGTCTTAAAAAAATTGTCAAAGCCGAAGCGCTACTGCGTTGGTATCATCCGGAAAAGGGACTGATCAGCCCCAGCGTTTTCATTCCCCTCGCTGAAGAAACCGGAATGATCAAGGAAATCGGAGAATGTGTCTGTCAAAATGCTATCCTCGCCCTGCAGAGATGGCAAGCCAACACAGGGCAGCACTTGCAGGTGATTGTCAACCGATCCATTGTCGAATTCGACCGAGCGCTTACCTATCCCTGGCTACAACAGCTCAAAGACTCTGGGCTTCCAGCGCGGAGTCTTGTGCTGGAAATCAAGGAAGAATCCCTGACAACCAAAAATCTCGCTCCCTGGGAGGAGTTGGCGCAATTCAGAAAACTTGGAATTGAAATTTCTGTAGGCAATTTTGTCACCGGCTATCCTACCCTGGCTCAAATGAATCCTTTAGAAGTCGATTGCTTGAGAATCGATCAGTCCTTTGTCCACGACATTGTCCACAACCCGATCATTCAAGCTTTAACCGAGTCTCTGCTGGGAATTGCCCATAGACTGGGAATATCCTCTATCGCAGAAGGGATAGAATCCAAAGAACAGGGAAGAGGTGCTGCGCGCCTTGGGATGCACGCTGATGCAGGGGTTTTACTACTCTCCTGCCATTCCCGCCGACCAGTTTGAGAAAATGTTACAAAACAAATGAATAGTATGGATCATGAAAACTCTATTTTCACTGAACCGAATGTAGTTCCTCAGAGAAATCTACCATGAGCGTCCCCCAACGAAAATCCTTTTTGAACACCCGCATCAGCGAATATGTCGTGCCGCCCATCAAGGACATGCTGGTTCTGGGTAAAGATGCGCCCATCGGCTGTATCGCCATGCGGCGCGCCTTGGAACTATTGGTTAAAATGCCATTTGAACATATCGAAATCAAGGGGGACGATGTGATCAGCGACATTCTAATACGCCAGTCTCTGCTGCGACGCCTGTCGCGCGAAGGGTTGATGCAGCATGTGTTGACCCACATAAAACCGCTCATGGGTGCGGAAGAGGTCTTGCACGCTGAACTCGATGTACAGGTTCAACTGGACGGTGGTGAAGTCTAATGCCACTCAAGATCGTGGACTGTCTGGCACCGAAGGTGGAGCGTGTCCTAGAGGAAGACCGGGCGCTTCATCATCGACCTGAGGTGTTGTACGCCGTTTTCAAAGAATCCATCACTCAAGGCCCATTCTGTGGCATGGTCACGGCCCAGGATGTCGCTCTGCATCCGGATTGGATTTTTGCCGATCTCTCCGAGCACCGTCCCGTCGTGGCCCTGCCTCCGAATACCGTAATCGACGATGCCCTGGCGCTCATGAATGACCATGGCTGCGAAGTTGTGGCGGTCATGGATGGGGCGGGACAATTTCTGGGGGCCGTCAGCCGTACGTCTCTTTTGCATGCGCTACTGCATGAAACCAAACGAATGTATGAGTTGATTGAAAAGGACAATCAGCAATTGAGCGCCTGGTCCCTGCGCTTGTCGAGCCTGTCAGAAGCTTCATCCACCCTGCTCAAGGTATTGGCCCATTCCGCCATTGAAAGCGATCTGTTACAGACGGGAATCGAGGCCTTGGCAAGTCTGTTACAGGCGCGCTACGGCGCCATCGGTATTCTCAGCGAAGCCGGAGGCCTTAAGGAATTCGTCTACACTGGAATCCCCCCAGAAAGCGCCAAGCGCATCGACCATCCTCCCGAAGGGAAAGGCCTTCTCGGGGCCGTTATCCGTGAGAACAGTGCCATCAGGATCGAGCATATCACTCAGGATCCAAGAAGTTCCGGCTTTCCACCTGGCCATCCGCCAATGACCACCCTGCTCGCCGTTCCCATATCCCATCTGGGTCACATTTACGGCCGCATCTATCTCACGGACAAGGTGGACGGCACGCCTTTCACCACAAACGATGAATCCCTCACCTTGAATTTTGCCAATACCCTTTCATTAGTATTGGATAAAGCGCGAGAAATCAAGCAAATCCGTCATCAACAGCAGCAACTGGACTATATGGCCCATTTTGACGCGCTGACGGAGTTGCCCAATCGCGGACTGCTCTCTGACCGCATCACACAAGCCATGGCCCAAGCACAGCGGCAGCAACATAAAGCAGCTGCACTATTTATCGATCTGGACAATTTCAAGCATGTCAACGACAGTCTGGGCCATGCCATTGGCGACCGCTTGCTCCAAGCCGTATCACGCCGCATGCTGCAGGTGCTTCGAGAAGGAGACACACTGGCACGCTTGGGAGGAGACGAGTTTGTCATCCTGCTACCCATAATCAACGAAGAGCAAGATGCTGCCACCGTGGCGCAAAAAGTGCTGTCCGCGCTGGAACCCTCATTTGATTTGGAAACCCATGAAGTCTATGCCAGTGCCAGCATCGGCATCAGCGTTTTCCCTACCGACGCCCCCAACATGGATGCTTTGCTGGCCCATGCGGATACAGCCATGTATCACGCCAAGTCTCAGGGGAAAAGCCATTACCAGTTTTTTGCCCCGAATATGGCGCACACGACTCAGAAAGTTCTCAAGATCGAAAGTTGCTTGCGTCATGCTTTGAAAAGAAACGAGTTCCTCCTTCATTACCAACCCCAAGTCAAAATTGACAGTCAGAAAATTGTCGGCATGGAAGCTTTACTCCGATGGAACAGTGAGGAATTGGGGCAAATGTCCCCCATCGATTTCATCCCGTTGGCAGAGGCCAGCGGTCAGATCATACCCATTGGAGAATGGGTACTACAACAAGCCTGTGTGCAGGGGAAAAAGTGGCTGGATGCCGGCGTAGGCGTCCGCGTGGCGGTTAACCTGTCGGTACACCAATTTCAGCGTGATACCCTGAGGGAAACCGTCATGCAAGCGCTGCGCGCCAGTGGCCTCCCCCCTACCCTGCTGGAACTGGAAATCACGGAAAGTGTTCTGATGGAAAATGTCGAGGCAGCCGTCACTACCCTTGAACAAATCAAAGGGTTGGGAGTACGGATTTCCATGGATGATTTTGGAACGGGGTACTCTTCCCTCAGCTACCTGCAGCGTTTACCCCTCAATACACTTAAAATAGACCAGTCATTTGTGCGCAATATCCCTGAAAACCCCAATGATATCGCCATCGTGGCAGCCATCATCGCCATGGCTTCCCAATTCAATCTGGAAATCATTGCAGAGGGTGTTGAAACCAACGACCAAATGGAGTTTTTGCGTGCCCACGGATGCCACTGTTTACAAGGATATTATTTCAGTCATCCCTTAACGCCGAATGACGCGACAAACCTCCTGGCTCAAGCGGCTCAGAACATGCCTCCTATGCGTTGACAAAAAACCGCCCTCCTCGGAAATTGTCTGGGCTCACCGCCAGACGCAAAAGCGATTTATTTGACCGTCACCAAGGGCCCCAATACAACAGCACTCAGACTGTTTTTCGGACTACCATCGATCAATTTATCGCTGTAGGTCAGATAGGTAACCACGCCACGCGCCCTATCGACCATGCGGACCACATGAATCTTTTTGATGAGGAAAGACGCTGAGAGTTTTGCAATATCTTCCTGGCGCGGTAAAGGAGCCTTGACTGAAACTTCTCCCGTTTTCACACAGGCAATGGAAACTTCTGTCTTATCCTCGGCGATACCCACGGCCCCTGACAACCCCCCTGTTTTTGCTCGGGAAATATAACAAGTCACCCCGTGAACGAGGGGATCATCGATGGCTTCCACCACCACCTTGTTGTCCGGTCCCAACACTTTCCAGGAAGTATTGACCGCGCCGATCTCCTCCCCCTGAGTTCCCACCGCAGCCAGTAGCAATACGACTGGTATCAGTTTTTTCTTGAAGGACACGAAAGTTTTCCTTACCATGGCATTCCTCCCCACATCGGGTTCATCCATGGGTCAAGGGGGTATCCCATCGGATCACCAAAAGGGCCCACCCCAAAATATCCCGGTGAATCCATCATCGGTATCTCCTTAGGCCACAGATAAACCACATCCGCCGCCACATGCGGGAAAATATAGTCCCTATCCCCCACCTTGCCTATGGACGGAGTTTGCAAGATTCCTATTACCGTGATTTGGCGTTTCACGGCATAAATATCAGGATCAAAAAATCCGGGAGCACAGGTAATGAAACGTCCATCGGTATGGTCATCATCCACCGGTCTCCCAGAAGCATCCAGGGTATGGCTGACCACATGGAAGCATGTGTCCTTTTTACCCGGTCGAACGCCGGAAATCACCCCGCCCCAGCGCACTTTCTGACCTAGAACACCGGGATCCGTCTGTGCCGTGCGTGGCAAAATAGGCATAAAATCATTGCCGGCCAAGGGTGCAGGCGGGACCGTCGTACAAGCACACAAGACCACGGACAAACCGATGAAAATGCTTCCTGGCATCCATACTTTCACCATATATTTCCCCTCATATTTGCCCCATGATGATACTCTCCTAACCATCACCATAGCCTATCATTTTTGCACGTCCTTGACCGCCTGTCTCCGTAGGGAGACCTCTTCCCTGCTGCATACCGGTCGGTGCAAACAAGAAGGTGGAGATTGCCAATGCGTGACCCAGTCCATAATTTCATCCGCCGGCATGGGATGGGCGATGGCATACCCTTGAGCTTCATCACATCCCAAATCCAGGAGCATTTCTCCATGGGCCAGGGTCTCGACGCCTTCCGCAATGACATTCTTGTGAAAGGCGTTGGCCAACCCCAATATCCCCACCAAAATCGCCAAATCGTCGGCATCTTGCAACATACCCTGTACAAAACCCTGATCAATTTTGAGAGTACGCGCAGGCAACCGCTTGAGATAGGACAACGATGAATACCCTGTTCCAAAATCATCAATGGAAAACTGAACGCCCAAGCGCATGCACTCGTTGATCACCCCGGATACCTGGGCGATATCTTCCAGAGCACTGGTTTCCAGAACTTCCAGCTCCAGACATGAGGCCAAATCATGGTGATGCTGCGCCAAACGATTGGTTAATTCAGCAACAAAAGCCGGTTGTTGAAGTTGCTTCCCGCTGACATTGACGCTGGTTACCCAGGTCATTCCCTGAAGTCTCCAGCTTTCCATTTGGGTCAACGCCGTATCCAGCACCCAGTTCCCGAGATCCAGCTCCAAGGAATGATTCTGGATCAGGTGTAAAAACTCCCCTGGCAGCAGCAGCCCACGCTGCGGGTGATTCCATCGAATCAAGGCCTCCACCCCGATCACCTGACCGCTGCGCAGATTCACTTTGGGTTGGTAGAACAGCATGAACTCCTGATGATCCAATCCCTGCCGAATCTGTTCAAGATTCTCAAGATGACCCCGAACCTCATGATCTTGAACCATATCAAAAATATGATACCGCTTCTTACCGGCCAATTTGGCTTGGTACAACGCCTGGTCCGCTTGGCGCAAGAGACTGCTTGGGGTAATTTCCTCCCGTTGTGGATACAGGGTCACACCCAAACTGACAGACAAATTCAGCGAGCGTCCGTCATCCACCACTCCAGAAGCAATCATCAGAAGCTTCGATAGCCACGGCACACAGGAATCCATACCCATCACTTCTGGGAGTACCAGCACAAACTCGTCTCCCCACAAACGTGCAACCCGCCCATCCTTGCCCAAGAGGCACTCCATCCTCTCGGCCAGGACAATCAATACCCGATCACCCGTTTCGTAACCATAGGTATCGTTGACGACTTTGAATCCATCCAGATCAAGACAAACCAATGCCAGCCCACCATGCTGCTCAACGACTCGGTTCATTATTTTTTGCAGGTATTCTGTGAGAAGCATCCGGTTGGGCAATCCCGTCAGCGGATCAAACCGTGCCATATGTTCCAACCGCCGCCGCTGTTCCCGAAAGGCTTCTTCCACCCGGTTACGCTCTTCGAGTTCACGCATCAGCCACAGCGTATTGGAAGAAAGGACACTGTATAACGACAGGATAATATCGATCAGGGTTCGGGCCGTTCCACTCATCTGCTGATGGGCTTGAGCTTTGGCCGCCGCCAGCGTCAATCCTTGCTTCATGGCAAGAACGGTATATGCCATGAATCGATCTTTTTCCAAAATGTGAGAAGCCAGCCAACGCGCCAGAAAATCCAGTGCCTCATGAGCCACCTGATCCGAAGGACGGGATTTTTGTGAATCCTTGAGGTGGTTCAACCTCTGGACAAAACGATCATGCACCGCGTGGTGTTCCCTATACTCCTTATCTTCAACGAAGAATTCGGCCCATATGGCCTCTTCGGCAGTGAAGTGGTACACCGTATATGCGGTCAGCGCATCGAATATTTCATTCAGTTGAATGGCATCGGAACGAAAGGCCACATGGGTGGCCAACGCATTGAGAAGGCGTACCAAATGACGATGTTGTTCATCGATCTCGAACAAACCCGTATTAAAATTATCATTCCATGGAAAAATATCGATGGAATTCTTGAGCATCGGAGAAAATTGAAGCTCATTCAAATCTGCCACGCCCCCCAACCGTTAAGAAGAGTACTCACAATTCCTTCCACGAACCTTGTTGACCAACCAGTTGCGCAGTTGCACACTGGCATTTTTGCGCTCTTCAGCGGTATGCGCTTCATGAACCAAAATATGCCAGTGATCCGCTTCGCTGCCCTGTAATCCCTGGCTATGCAAGAAATGTGTCAACGGGCAATCATCCACGGCAGCAGGAAAAAAACTCACGCGTTCCTTACCCATTCGCCTCATGTAGCGCCAATGATAAGCCAAGGCCCCCAGATAAGTATGTAAAACCGTGGTATCCACCCCCGGAACCCGTACCGAGTTCACCCAGCTTTGCAGTTCCGCCACCGGCATGGGGCGGGCAAGTCCAAACCCCTGGGCATATCGTGCGCCCAGCACCGTCACCGCTTCGATGACATCCGCAGTCTCCACTCCTTCAACGACAACCTCTCGATCCAGATCCTCGCCCATCTGAATGATGGTATAGATGAGACTCAAGGTTTTTATAGGCTCCTGCAATACGTCACGAACGATCACCTGATCCACTTTGATGACATCAAAGGGCAGGCTGATCAAACGCTTCAAACTGCTATACCCCGACCCCAGATCATCGATGGCCACCTGCACACCAAGATTCTCGAGACGGGCAATGGCATCGTCCACCAATTCGGAGTCAAACTCCTGGCTCTCCAGCAACTCCAGTGTGAGTCGCTCTGGAGCAACTCCACTCCGCTGAAGCGCTTGTTCCACTCCATGGATACAATCCGGATTGAGCAAGCTGTTCGGGGCCATATTGATGGCCAAACCCAGCGTCAGTCCCGCCTCATCCCAACGACTCAGCCATTCCAATCCCTGATCCAGAACGACATGAAAAAGCACATCCAAATCGGTGGCTCGCAACACGGTCAAAAATCGCCCCGGACTGACCACTTCCCCATCCGCCAGTTCTAGTCGCGCCAATACCTCGACCTTGTGCAACTGGCCTGTGGATAATTCCAAGACGGGCTGAACCAGTAACCGGACCCCCCCCGAATGCACCAATTCGCGATAGATCGCCGTGAGATGCGCATCTACCATGTTGGCTGTCTGACGGGCATGGGTCAAACGACCCATATGTTCCCAGCGGTTCTGCAACGAGGTAATGAACGTACGAATCCAACTGGATGAAAATTGATGCGGCCATTCCCCTAAAACAATCAACACGAATTCCATTTCCCGCGCACCACGCACGGGAATTGCCAACGCACTGCGCACTCCCAGAGGTTTGAA
>JAAGNR010000024.1 GCA_010435995.1 Ferrovum sp.
CGACACCATCTGCCCCTGTGCTTGTCGTTGGGTAAAGTCGAAATTTTTAAACCCTTCTCGCCGCGCTTTCTGTACCCATTGATCACGTGCTTTTGCAGGAACTGCCGGAATCCATTCGAGGGCCTGAATAGGGGTGTTTTTCTTGAGAAGGATGGTGCCCATACGCTGAAACTGTTGACGATCCACGGTTCTGAAGGCATCCATAAAGCCCCCCAAAGCCACCAGATCGTCTAAGGCGCGGTCAACATTTGCCTGTAAGCGCGCCACCCGTTCGATGGCACGGCTTTGAAAAGCGTTGGTGACGGCATTTTCTTCCTGACTTTTGAGAACCAGAAAGGAAACCACTGTAAAGGTCACCCCAAACAGTAACCCTACCAACCATAACAGCGACTCTCTGCTGGATGAACGACGGCTCATGAACATGCTCTACGATCAGTGAAAAATTCAGCAGACATAACCCGATTCTCTCCCAGACTCTGGGAAAAACGCAAGTCACTACCCGGATTCAGAGCTTCCGTACCAAATCGGCAGTGCGCTCAAGCAGGGAGCGACATTGGTCGAGGCAACCGGTTTCGGCCAAGGCGGACTGCTCATGCCGCAGAATCGGCACCAGCAATCGCGCACCCAGGCAAAGGCGGAGCGCCCAACGGGGCTCTCCATGATCGTGGCCCAGCATTACGGGCTGGCCCAGACGCCCGCGAACCCCCTCTCCTGATCGGGGCAATTGCAAAAATACCGCCTGCAACGCTTCTAGGGAGAGCCTTGTCCCTCCCTGCGAACGCCGCACCTCAAAAGGAAAGAGGGTGGGATAAGAGTCCCACATGCCATCATCCTCATCATCACGTTGCAAGAGCGAACAGGGCTCAACAATAAATTCTGGATGCTCCGCAAGAGCCCTATTGATCCTCGGCACCAACCGTTCCAGCAACGGGACTAACGCAGCCTTGGGTACTGCTCTCCATTGGCTCAATTCCGCCAGAGCAGCAACCCAGCGCAATTGGGCGGCACGATCCATCAGTTCTGCCTCGAGTGCACGAAGTCGTTGACGCATCCTCTCGCCCAATCCTTGGCGCATCATCAGCAAAGCCCCAGAAAAAGGGGGGCCTCCCAGAAATTTTGATCCAGTAACCACTACCAGCCAACCCCATCTCACATAACGCTGCAAACGCGTATTAGACAAACGGAACTGACACGCATCCACAATGACCTTGATGCGCTCGGGGTAGGCTTGACTCAACTCTCTGACACACCCCACCCCCGGAACAATTCTCCCTGTCTTGGTTCCCTCTGTCAGAACCAGAACCACCCGTTGCCCTTGGCCCAAAGCGTGCATCACCCCTACTCGGAGTTGCTCATCGACCGCCCCGAGGGAGCGTATTGTTCCGGAGGGAGCACGCAAACAAATGGGAGACATGTCTGCTTCACTGATTCCGAGAGCCTGCTGCAGCGCCGCTGGAACACGACGACCGGTTTCCTCTTCCTGGCAAAAAAACAGTCTTTTGTCCCCGCCCTCTCCTCGACATACCAGGGCAGCGGCGCGCAACCCTTCGGTTCCCGATGGATACAATCCGCACCAAAGATCTTCCCGATCCAACTCGCACTCCCTCAGCAAAGATTCCCGCAACGCCGAAAGATCCCTCTTTTCCTCATCTCTTTGGTGTTGTACTTGCCACCACTGTTCAGCCGCCTTCAAACCATCCAAGGAAATCGCAGAAGCCGTGGCCGAACCCCATTCCAGCACCTCGGAATCTGGCATAGCAGCTACTCCGTAGGCGTTGACCCCACTGAGGGGATCGATATGCAGACGCGTATCCCTATCTTGCGTCAACCATAGGGGGGAAAAATTGGCGATCGGAATCACCGAACTCAAGACACCCGACTCAGACGAATCAATCCGGGCGGTTGATCTTTGGCTCGCAGCAACATTTGCCGAAAAGCCTTGAATATTTTGTCCATGGCGGGGCGCTTATACGGGAAGAGATCAATGGAATCCATGGCATGAACCACCGCACTGCTGTCAGCCTCAAATACCAACAGCCGCCCATCAGGCATTTCCGCACAATCCAGAATCACATAGTCCAATCCCAAAAATGAATAAATCCGTTCCAGAGCTTTGCTCTGACGATGGGCGAACCCAGTCTCGAAATTACTCATGAAAGCGGCTTCTTCCTGACGCTTCTCAGCGTCACCTTCCATGCCCCCGTTGAGATAATGGATCATCCAATGATCTGAGATTGCCATGTGGCTGGCAAAAGCTGCTCCTTCTATCAGGGCAATACGGTATTTGCGGAAACGGCCATCGCCACTGCGATAGTCGATAAATGGCGACACAAAAAAATCCGCTTCCGGTTGAACGGACAAGTAAGCCGACCACTGGTCTGGATCATCGATCCGCTGCAATCCTTTCCCCGCATGGGAGTCCAGAGGACGCACGATGACTGGGAAAGCGGCGGCCGGTCCCAACCAGTGTTCCAGTGCAACCTCCTGGCGTGCCAAGCATTCCAGATCAACACGGCCCATGCGCACCGTGCGGGGCCAAACCACCCCTTCAAGCCCTTGTGCGTCATCACTGATGACATCCCGTGACAGCCGTGCAATCTGAGCGGGTTGGTTGAGCACGGGACGAGGCCAATGCACCAACGCTGGCTCCAGCGCTGCCAGTAATTTCAGTACGTTTTCACATTCCCCCACCGCAACCATAGCCACATCATGTTCGAGAATCTCTTCCGGAAAAGGCAGATCTGCTGCAATAAACAACTGCTGAAGCTCTATGTCCGAATCTTCCACCAGGAATTCCAGGGGCGTGTTGGCGTTCAACTCGCCCGGCACCATCAATGCCAGCAATCGCAGCGCCGGCCCACGTGCAGCAGGCAATCGATATATTTGTCGTTGCCGCAACCCCTGCATTTGTACCTCGCGAGCCATATCGTGGAAGCCCTTGAGATGCAGCAGAACAGCCAAATCCAGCGTAGCCTCAGGAGCCCCTTCTGCAGAAGGGTGTGCAGACCGTTGAATCAAGGTTTGCCCCAACTCTGTCAGGTCTTCCCCCCGATACGTTCGCGTCATCAATGCTGCCAATCCGTGATAATTCAACCCTTCACCCATTACCTTCTGCTCCTACCGTTACGTCTATCATATGAAATCCATCGCCTGTCTCGCCGGCCTGTGTCGTGAAAATCGTTGACCCAGATGAACCACTGCGGACAACAATGCCGTCAAGTCTTTTTCTGTGGTGCGGTGATTGACCAGCGCAACCCGTAATACCCGCCGCCCCCCTAAAATGGTGGTAGAAGGCAGCGCAATGCCGGATTCCTGCACAGCCATGGCAATGTGCGCATTCAAGGTATCCACGAACCCCGGCGCAGCGCGATAACGAAAACAAACGATATTCAACGACACTGGCGCCATCAATTCCAGTAGGGGTTCGCTCTCGATCTGGCGGGCCAGCGTCACAGCCAAAGCACAGGTATTGGCCATCATGGCCCCCAATCGCCGAGTACCAAAATGTCGCACGGTCCACCAGGTTTTCAGCGCTCTAAAACCACGGGAGAGATCGGGACCGAAATCGCAGGGCCACTCTTCACCCGCCGCGGCGCCGCGTTTTTCATGACCCAAATAATGTGTGGGGGCAACGAAAGTACGGCGTTGCCTATCCCCGTCCCGTACCAACAAAAACCCGGCATCATAGGGGACCTGCCCCCATTTATGAAAATCGAAAGCAATGGAATCCGCCTGATCCATGCCAGAGAATTTCGGTGCCAGTTCAGAACTCCAGCAACCCAGGGCACCCAACGCTCCATCCACGTGAAACCACAAGGAAAACTCACGACATAACCGACCCAACCCTTCCAGATCATCGATAGAACCCGTATCCACCGTACCTGCCGACCCCACCACCAAGAATGGCCGAGCCCCCGCTTCCCGATCTGTAGCAATGGCCTGCCTCAATGCCTGAAGATCCATACGATAATTTTCATCCACCGGAACCAAACACAGCGCATCACTTCCCAACCCAGCCAGATCCATGGCTTTAGCCACAGAACCATGGGCCGTGGTTGCGGCATAAGCCCGCAGTTCCTGAGTGCGCAACCCTTGGGTTCGCACACTATCGCCCAAAGCCCCCACTCGGGCGACCCATATGGCCATCAGGGTTGCCTGAGAAGTCCCTGTCGTAAACACACCTCGTGCGGTCTCTGGAAAGCCAAACCACTCCCTAGCCCAGCCAGCCACCTGTCGCTCAACTTCCACAGGAATTTGCTCGCGCCCACCGAGGTTGGCGTTCAGCCCCGCTGCCATCATTTCCGCCAGCAAGCCCACCACCGTCCCC
>JAAGNR010000025.1 GCA_010435995.1 Ferrovum sp.
TCAGGTGACTGACGCACAAGCCATCATTCTTGCAGAATATCGCGGAATGGCGGTAGCCGATATGACTGTTCTAAGAGCCAAGGCCAGGGCAGCGGGAGTGTACTTCCGGGTTCTGAAAAACACTTTGGTACGACGCGCGATAGCGGATACCTCCTTTGCATCTTTGTCCGACCACATGGTGGGACCTTTGGTGTACGGAATTTCCGCCGATCCTGTGGCGGTTGCCAAGGTGATTCACGAGTTTGCACGGACCAACGATAAGTTGGTCATCAAAGGCGGTGCCATGCCCAATTTGGTCATGTCCGCTAAAGATGTGGCCAGTCTGGCTACCATGCCGAGCCGCGACGAACTCATCGCCAAGTTGATGGGAACCATGCAGGCACCGGTCAGCAAATTCGTTCAGACCCTCAACGAAGTTCCCACCAAGTTCGTTCGCGGACTGGCTGCGGTACGAGATCAAAAAGACGCAACTGTTTAATTCAAGGAGTTACACATGGCACTCAGCAAAACTGAAATCCTGGATGCAATCGCCGGCATGACTGTGCTGGAATTGTCGGAAATGATCAAAGATATGGAAGAAAAGTTTGGCGTATCCGCTGCAGCGACTGCAGTAGCGGTCGCTGCTCCCAGTGCTGCCGCAGCAGCACCCGTGGAAGAAAAGACCGAGTTCAGCGTGATTTTGACAGGCGCTGGCGATAACAAGGTCAACGTCATCAAGGTAGTACGTACCATCACCGGTCTTGGTTTGAAAGAAGCCAAGGACCTCGTGGATGGCGCTCCAAAGCCTGTTAAAGAAGGGATTCCAAAGGCTGATGCCGACGCAATTGCCAAGCAATTGGCGGAAGCTGGCGCTACCTTCGAAATCAAGTAAGTCTCGTAGCACCCGGGAGGCTGGCACGCTGGTCGTGTCAGCCTCGTTTGACCTGAAAGTCAAGCATCCGGTTTGGGCGCAAGCCGTGAATTTTGCTGCCAGTCCCTGTTCTACTGCCGTGGAGATCACATGAGTTACTCATTCACCGAGAAAAAACGCATTCGCAAAAGTTTTGCCAAGCGTCACAGCGTTCTCGAAGTTCCCTTTCTGCTGGCCACCCAATTGGATTCCTACGCGGAGTTCCTGCAAGAGGGCGTGAATCCTACTATTCGGAAAAACCAGGGTCTGGAATCTGCATTTCGTTCCGTGTTTCCCATTGTCAGCCATTCGGGAAATGCCGTTCTGGAATATGTCAGCTATGTGCTGGGCGTTCCTCCCTTCGACGTAGTCGAATGCCAACAGCGCGGCATGACCTTTGCTTCGCCACTGCGGGCGCGTGTGCGCCTCAAGATTATGGACCGTGAGGCCTCTAAACCTACGGTCAAGGAAATTAAGGAACAGGAAGTGTATATGGGGGAGATTCCCTTGATGACACGGAATGGTTCCTTCGTGATCAACGGAACTGAGCGGGTCATCGTTTCTCAATTGCATCGGAGTCCCGGTGTGTTTTTTGAGCATGATCGGGGCAAGACCCACTCTTCTGGAAAACTTCTGTTCTCCGCGCGGATCATTCCTTACCGGGGATCGTGGTTGGATTTCGAGTTCGATCCCAAAGATTTGCTGTATTTTCGTATTGACCGTCGCCGCAAAATGCCTGTCAGCACCCTTTTGCGTTCGCTCGGCTTTAACACGGAACAAATTCTCGAAACGTTCTTCAGCTTCGACGATATTCATCTCGAAGAGAAGAGCATGCATCTGACGTTGGTACCTGAGCGCCTGCGTGGTGAAGTGGCGCGCTTTGATATTATGGCCAAAGGCAAGGTCATTGTGCCACGGGACAAGCGAATTACTGTAAAACACATTCGCGAACTGGAGCAGGCTGGTTTGCAGCGCATAGAAGTCCCCGAAGACTTTATCGTGGGACGGATTCTGGCACGGGATATCATCGACCAGAACAGTGGTGAGGTATTGGCTCAGGCCAACGAGGAAATCACTGAAACCACCTTGGCCAAATTGCGCGCAGGCGGGATCAATGATATCCAGACGCTGTATACCAATGATTTGGATCAGGGCCCCTATATTTCCCAGACCCTTGCAGTGGACGATACCACCGATCAAAATGCAGCACGGGTAGCCATTTACCGGATGATGCGTCCTGGCGAACCGCCCACGGAAGAAGCCGTCAAGCTTTTGTTTCAAGGGTTGTTTTTCAGTGAAGAACGGTATGACCTGTCAGCCGTCGGGCGGATGAAGTTCAATCGGCGCGTCGGACGTGCTGATTTGACGGGTTCTCCCATCCTCTCCAACGACGACATCGTCTCAGTCATCAAGATTTTGGTAGAACTGCGTAATGGTCGCGGTGAAATCGATGACATCGATCATCTGGGTAACCGGCGTGTGCGATCGGTGGGCGAATTGGCTGAAAACCAGTTCCGTTCCGGTTTGGTGCGTGTGGAGCGGGCTGTCAAAGAGCGTTTGTCCCAGGCCGAGTCTGACAATCTCATGCCCCATGACTTGATCAATGCCAAGCCCATTTCGGCGGCGATCAAGGAATTCTTTGGTTCGAGCCAACTGTCACAGTTCATGGATCAAACCAACCCCTTGTCGGAAATTACCCATAAGCGCCGTGTGTCGGCATTGGGGCCAGGAGGGTTGACGCGCGAGCGTGCAGGATTCGAAGTGCGCGATGTGCATCCGACACACTATGGTCGAGTTTGTCCAATTGAAACTCCAGAAGGACCGAACATTGGACTGATCAACTCATTGGCGCTGTATGCCCGCACCAATGAATACGGGTTTCTCGAAACTCCCTACCGGAAGGTGGAAAATGGTCGAGTGACGGAAGAAATTGAAACCCTTTCTGCCATCGAGGAAGGACGCTTCGTTATTGCTCAGGCCAATGCCACGTTGGATGATCAGGGGCGGTTCACGGATGATCTGGTATCTAGCCGGCACTTCAACGAATTTACCCTGGCTACACCCGATCGAATTACCCATATCGATGTGGCACCCGCTCAGATCGTGTCGGTTGCGGCATCACTCATCCCGTTCTTGGAACATGATGATGCGAACCGGGCCTTGATGGGTTCTAACATGCAGCGTCAGGCGGTGCCATGTTTACGCGCTGAAAAACCCCTGGTAGGAACCGGAATCGAGCGTACCGTAGCGGTCGATTCGGGAACAACTGTTCAGGCTCGTCGGGGCGGTGTGGTGGACTATGTGGATGCCGCACGGATCGTGGTGCGCGTCAACGATGACGAAACTTTGGCTGGTGAAGTGGGGGTGGACATCTATAACCTCATTAAATACCGTCGTTCCAACCAAAATACCAATATCAATCAACGTCCCATCGTCAAGGTTGGGGATATGCTTCGGCGTGATGATGTGATTGCTGATGGTGCATCTACCGATTTGGGTGAGTTGGCGTTGGGGCAGAATCTGCTCGTGGCCTTCATGCCGTGGAATGGTTATAACTTTGAAGATTCCATTCTGATTTCTGAACGGGTGGTGGCTGAAGACCGGTTTACTTCGATTCATATCGAAGAATTGTCCGTGGTTGCACGCGACACCAAGCTGGGACCGGAAGAAATCACGCGGGACATTTCCAATTTGTCGGAACGGATGTTGAATCGTCTGGATGATTCCGGAATTGTTTATATCGGCGCTGAAGTGGAAGCGGGCGATGTGCTGGTGGGGAAAGTGACCCCTAAGGGAGAAACCCAACTGACTCCAGAAGAAAAACTTCTGCGAGCCATCTTTGGTGAAAAAAGCTCCGATGTCAAGGATACCAGCCTGCGTGTTCCATCAGGGATGGCGGGTACGGTCATTGGTGTGCAGATATTCACCCGCGAAGGCATCGATCGCGATGCTCGGGCCCAGCGCATTATTGACGACGAGTTGGCTCAGTACAAGAAGGATTTGGCTGATCAGCTGCGGATCATGGAAAATGATACCTTTGGGCGGATCGAGCGGTTGTTGGTGGGCAAGGTGGTCAAGGGTGGGCCCAAAAAACTGCCTAAAGGAACCGTGATAACGACAGAATATCTTCATCAGGTCGGTCGATACGACTGGTTCGATATTCGCTTGTCCGAGGATGATCACCAGGTTCAACTGGAACAGTTGAAGGAAAGTCTGGAAGATAAACGCAAAGAATTTGATGTGTTCTTCGATGAGAAAAAACGCAAGCTGACCCAAGGGGATGAATTGCCTCCTGGCGTCCAGAAAATGGTTAAGGTCTATCTGGCAGTGAAACGTCGTCTCCAACCTGGGGATAAGATGGCTGGGCGCCATGGAAATAAAGGGGTGGTCTCCAAGATCGTTCCGGTAGAAGATATGCCCTTCACGGCCGATGGAGAGCCGGTGGATATCGTGCTCAATCCTTTGGGCGTGCCCTCACGGATGAATGTGGGGCAGATTCTGGAAACTCATTTGGGCTGGGCAGCCAAGGGGTTGGGTCATGTCATCGGTGAGTTGGTGAAACAACAGGCTGATGCCACCAAACTGCGCGAATTTCTGGAAAAGGTCTACAACCGAGCCGGTAAAACCGAATCCCTCTCAGACATGAGTGATGTCGAGATCTCTGAGTTGGCCCATCACCTGCGCGGTGGCGTGCCCTTTGCCACCCCCGTATTTGATGGCGCTACCGAAGCAGAAATCAAGGATATGCTCGAATTGGCAGGATTGCCACGGAGTGGCCAGATGCAGGTATTTGACGGGCGTACCGGTGAAAGCTTTGATCGTCCGGTGACCTTGGGATACATGCATATCCTTAAATTGCATCACTTGGTGGATGACAAGATGCATGCCCGATCCACCGGACCTTACAGTCTTGTGACGCAGCAACCGCTGGGTGGTAAGGCTCAGTTTGGGGGGCAACGGTTTGGGGAAATGGAAGTGTGGGCCTTGGAAGCATATGGAGCGTCCTACACCTTGCAAGAAATGCTCACCGTCAAGTCCGATGATGTTACTGGACGGACCAAGGTTTACGAAAATATTGTCAAAGGCGAGCATACCATCGATGCTGGGATGCCCGAGTCCTTCAATGTGTTGGTGAAGGAAATTCGTTCCTTAGGTATCGACATCGATCTCGACCGTTTTTAACGGGCAGTGACAGCGTAAAGAATCAGGGTTTCAACTCATCAATGGGGTACCACATAAAATGGTACCCCGCGCGGGAGGTAAAGCGTGAAAGGACTATTGAACTTATTCAAGCAGACGACACAACCAGAAGAATTTGATGCCATTCGCATCGGTTTGGCTTCTCCCGATAAAATTCGTTCCTGGTCGTACGGCGAGGTCAAAAAGCCCGAGACCATCAACTATCGAACCTTCAAGCCTGAGCGCGATGGACTCTTTTGCGCCAAGATTTTTGGGCCAGTGAAGGACTATGAATGTCTCTGTGGCAAGTACAAGCGTCTGAAGCATCGCGGAGTGATCTGCGAGAAGTGTAATGTTGAAGTGACTTTGTCCAAAGTTCGTCGCGAACGCATGGGCCACATTGAGTTGGCCAGTCCAGTGGCTCATATCTGGTTTCTCAAGTCACTGCCTTCCCGTTTGGGGATGGTGTTGGATATGACTTTACGAGACATCGAGCGGGTGTTGTACTTTGAAGGTTATGTGGTGACCGAGCCCGGTATGACCCCGCTGCAACGCGGTCAATTGCTCACGGAAGAAGACTATATTGCCAAAGTAGAAGAGTACGGCGATGAATTTTCTGCCTGCATGGGCGCTGAGGGTGTGCGCGAGTTGCTGCGCCAAATCAACATCGATCAAGAAATCGAACGCCTGCGTCAAGAGTTGTCGACCACAGGTTCTGACACCAAGATCAAGAAGTTTGCCAAGCGCGTAAAAATTCTCGAGGCATTCCAGAAATCCGGAATCAAACCGGAATGGATGATCATGGAAGTGCTTCCAGTACTTCCTCCCGATTTGCGTCCCTTGGTCCCATTGGATGGTGGTCGCTTTGCCACCAGTGATCTGAATGATCTTTATCGCCGCGTGATCAACCGCAATAACCGCCTCAAGCGCTTACTGGAACTGAAAGCTCCAGAGATCATCGTGCGTAATGAAAAGCGCATGCTGCAGGAAGCTGTCGATTCCCTGCTGGATAACGGGCGTCGTGGCAAAGCCATGACAGGAGCCAACAAGCGCCCCCTGAAATCTTTGGCAGACATGATCAAGGGGAAAAGTGGTCGCTTCCGTCAAAATCTGCTGGGGAAACGGGTCGACTACTCGGGCCGATCCGTCATTGTGGTAGGTCCACAGCTGAAACTGCATCAATGTGGCTTGCCCAAGAAAATGGCGTTGGAATTGTTCAAACCGTTCATTTTCCACAAATTGGAAGTGATGGGACTGGCTACGACCATCAAGGCGGCAAAACGCATGGTGGAGCAGGAAATTCCGGAAGTCTGGGATATTCTGGAAGAAGTCATTCGCGAGCATCCGGTTCTCCTCAATCGGGCGCCAACACTGCACCGTTTGGGAATTCAGGCATTTGAACCCGTGCTCATCGAAGGTAAGGCCATCCAGCTGCATCCACTGGTTTGCGCGGCGTTCAATGCCGACTTTGACGGTGACCAGATGGCGGTTCATGTGCCTTTGTCCCTCGAAGCGCAAATGGAAGCCCGGACGCTGATGCTGGCCTCCAACAATGTCTTGTCCCCAGCCAATGGAGACCCCATCATTGTTCCTTCTCAGGATATCGTGTTGGGTCTCTATTATGTGACTCGTGAGCGAGTGAATGCCGTGGGCGAAGGCATGGCGTTCTCCGATGTGGGCGAAGTGGTACGGGCCTATGATGCACGCAAGGTGGATGTCACTGCTCACATCACCGTGCGTCTGGAAGAATCGGTGCGGGACGATAACGGTGCTATGACGCGTCGAGTTACGCGCTATGAAACTACCGTAGGTCGCGCCATGCTGTCGGAAATACTGCCCGATGGCTTGCCCTTCTCATATATCAACAAGGCACTAAAGAAAAAGGAAATTTCGCGTTTGATCAATGCGGCTTTCCGCCAGTGTGGGATCAAGGAAGCGGTGATTTTTGCCGATAAGCTGATGTACATGGGATTCTCCATGGCCACGCGCGCCGGTATTTCCATTTGTGTGGACGATATGCTTGTGCCGCTGGAAAAGGAATCATTGATAGCTTCCGCCGAATCGGAAGTGAAGGAAATTGAAAGTCAGTACACTTCTGGGTTGGTTACTCAGGGCGAACGCTATAATAAAGTGGTAGATATCTGGGGTCGGGCCGGTGACCAAGTGGCTAAAGCCATGATGGATCAACTGGGGCGTGAGCCGGTGATCAACCGCAAGGGTGAACACACGACTCAAGAATCCTTCAATGCCATTTACATGATGGCGGATTCGGGAGCGCGCGGTTCTGCAGCCCAGATTCGTCAGTTGGCTGGGATGCGCGGGTTGATGGCCAAGCCTGATGGCTCCATCATTGAAACTCCCATCACAGCAAATTTCCGTGAAGGATTGAATGTGTTGCAGTACTTCATCTCTACCCACGGGGCGCGTAAAGGTCTGGCAGATACTGCTTTGAAAACCGCGAACTCGGGTTATCTGACGCGTCGTCTGGTGGATGTAACCCAGGATCTGGTGGTGGTGGAACAGGATTGCGGTACGGATCTGGGCATGGTGCTCAAGGCGCTGGTAGAAGGGGGAGAAGTGGTAGAACCCTTGCGCGACCGGATTCTTGGCCGAGTATCCTCCAATGACATCATTCATCCGGAAACCCAGGAAATTCTGGTGCATGCCGGCTATCTGCTGGATGAAGATGCTGTAGCCATGGTGGAAGAAGCGGAGATCGACGAGGTTAAAGTCCGCAACCCATTGACCTGTGAAACACGCTATGGCCTATGTGCTCAATGTTATGGGCGCGATTTGGGACGTGGTGGTTTGGTCAATGTGGGTGAAGCAGTCGGGGTTATTTCGGCCCAGTCCATCGGCGAGCCGGGAACCCAGTTGACCATGCGGACCTTTCACATCGGGGGGGCGGCTTCCCGCGCAGCAGTGATCAGTCAAGTAGAAAGCAAATCTAACGGGGTCGTGCGTTACTCTCCGGGGATGCGACAGGTCACCAATGTTCGTCAGGAACAGATTGCCATTTCACGTAGTGGCGAAGTACTGATCACGGACGATAGTGGTCGTGAGCGCGAGCGTCATAAAGTGCCCTATGGGGCAACCCTGTTGTTGCCTGAGGGCAGCCGGGCGCGCGCGGGCCAGGTGCTGGCCACTTGGGATCCCCATACTCGTCCCATCATCACCGAATATGCGGGTGAAGTACGTTTTGAAAATGTGGAAGAAGGGGTTACGGTCGCCAAGCAGATCGATGAAGTCACCGGGTTGTCTACCCTCGTGGTCATCGATCCGAAACGGCGGGCAGGGTCACAGAGCAAGGGACTTCGTCCCCAGGTCAAGCTCCTGGATCAAAGCGGTAAAGAAGTGAAGCTGACGGGAACTGACCAGATGGTGAACATTACCTTCCAGGTCGGCGCGATTATTACGGTGAAAAATGGTCAGCAAGTGGGGGTAGGTGAAGTATTGGCGCGGATTCCTCAAGAGTCTTCCAAAACCCGGGATATTACGGGAGGTTTGCCACGGGTGGCTGAGTTGTTTGAAGCACGTTCTCCCAAGGATGCTGGACTGTTGGCTGAAATTACCGGAACGGTTTCCTTCGGCAAGGACACCAAGGGCAAACAGCGTCTGGTGATCACCGATACCGATGGGATTGCCCATGATTATCTGATTCCCAAGGACAAACACGTCACGGTTCACGATGGTCAGGTGGTCAATAAGGGAGAAATGATCGTCGATGGCCCAGCAGATCCCCATGACATCCTGCGTTTGCTGGGTATTGAGTCACTGGCCCGTTACATTACCGATGAGGTTCAGGATGTTTACCGCCTGCAAGGGGTGAAGATCAACGACAAGCATATCGAAGTGATCGTGCGCCAGATGTTGCGTCGGGTTCAGGTCACCGATGCCGGCGACAGTAACTTCATTACTGGTGAACAAGTAGAGCGGGCTGAATTGCTGGAGGAGAATGAACGGGTGGTGGCGGAAAACAAACGGCCTGCCAGCTTTGATAATGTATTGCTAGGGATTACCAAGGCATCCCTTTCTACCGATTCCTTTATCTCAGCAGCATCCTTCCAGGAAACCACGCGTGTGCTCACGGAAGCAGCCATTATGGGCAAACGCGATGATCTGCGGGGCCTGAAGGAAAACGTCATCGTGGGACGACTGATTCCAGCTGGAACGGGTCTGGCGTACCATACGGCACGACTGCGTCGACGTCAGCCACAACAGGAATCCTTGGCGGGGGAATTCATGGTAGTAGAACCCCTGAACACGGAAGAAAGTGATGAAACACGCATCGCTTGACAAATGAATAATTTCACCATAGAATCGACAGTCTTTTTATGGGGAGCTTCAGCTCGCCCGGACGGTACTGTCCCTCAAGGACGATAGGATCCA
>JAAGNR010000026.1 GCA_010435995.1 Ferrovum sp.
CGCCAGCACCATAAAGCCTTTTTGCCACTGTGACGAAATTCTATTCCTTCGCATACCCAACCTGAATACCGTATCACTCTGGATCACCCAAGCACTTTCATTTAAGGGGGGCGTTATGATGGGCGGCTAAAAAAAGTGGCTGTAGATGCCCGTGTTTATTGGGGTGATGGTGGCGAATCAGGGATTCGAACCCCGGACCTGCGGATTATGATTCCGTCGCTCTAACCGGCTGAGCTAATTCGCCACGAGCCGTGCATTCTAATCCTTACTTCAGGATTTCTCAAGCCCCCTGGCAAAGTTTGGTATGATGGGAACTGTTGAATAATCCGGGATCTCTACGATGAACAAAATGTTCAGAGCGGTTCGATACCTTCTGCTGTGTTTTTTGGGACTGGGGTTTTCTCTGGGTGCGGTTGCCGCAGAGGAGGACACTTATGATCAAGATTCCATCGCCCATGACGCCTCCCGGTTTTTTGGTCAAACCACGGAAGGATTGGCCAAGTTGATTGAAAAGGCTTTCCATGAACAGGGTCGACCCAACGGTTATATCCGGGGACAGGAAGTGGCTGGGGCCGTAGGTGTAGGGCTGCGCTATGGAGAAGGCGACCTGATCATGAAAAATGGCGCCACGCGTCATGTCTACTGGACCGGACCTTCCGTCGGTTTTGATCTGGGAGGAGATGCGACCAAAGTATTCGTGCTGGTATATCACCTGCCCTCCACCGACAATATTTTTGAGCGTTTCCCTGGGGTAGATGGAAGTCTGTACTTTGTGGGCGGAGCGGGAATCAATTATCAACAACGGGGATCTATCATCCTAGCCCCCATTAGACTTGGCGTGGGATTGCGTGAAGGAGCCAGCGTTGGCTATATGCATTACACCCCGGAGAAAACCTGGAATCCCTTTTGAATCACGTCGTGAAGAAAGTCCATATCAAAACCTTTGGCTGCCAGATGAATGTCTATGATTCAGACAAAATGGTGGCCCTGTTACAGCAGACCCATGCCATGGAACCCACCGAGGACATGACCCATGCGGATCTCATCATCTTCAATACCTGCTCCATTCGCGAAAAAGCCGAAGAAAAATTCTTCTCCGAACTGGGGCGCGCCCATGAACTGAAGGAAGCCAACCCCGGACTCCTGATCGCCGTGGGAGGCTGCGTCGCCAGTCAGGAGGGCGACGCCCTTCTGGCTCGGGCACCATTCGTAGATATGGTATTTGGGCCCCAAACCTTGCATCGTTTGCCCCAAATGATGGAAGAAAGGAAACGACTGGGTCGTCATCAGATCGATGTGTCCTTTCCAGAAATCGAGAAATTTGACGCGTTACCGGCAGCCCGCGTGGAAGGCCCCACAGCCTTTGTGTCTATCATGGAAGGTTGCAGCAAGTACTGCAGCTTTTGTGTTGTCCCGTACACTCGCGGTGAAGAATTTTCCCGCCCAGCCCACGCTGTACTGGCAGAAATCGCCGAACTGACCCACCGGGGCATCCGCGAAGTCACGCTCCTCGGTCAAAATGTCAACGCGTACCTGCAGCTGGAAGATTCGGGAGAGGATGTGGATTTTGCCCGCCTGCTTGAACAGGTCTGCGCCCTTGAAGGTATTGAACGGGTACGCTATACCACCAGCCATCCTCTGGAATTCACGCCTGCTTTAGTGGCTGCCCACGGCGCGCTGCCAAAGCTGGCAGGACAGGTACACTTGCCGGTCCAATCCGGATCAGACCGGATTCTGGCCGCCATGAAACGGGGCTATACGGCGGCAGATTACCGCCGCATCATCGACGATCTGCGTCAAGCACGCCCGGATATCTCTCTGACCAGTGATTTTATCGTAGGATTTCCCGGTGAAACCGAGGACGATTTTCAGGACACCCTCGACCTCATCGAAGCGGTCAACTTTGACGGCAGTTTTGCTTTTTCCTACAGCCCCCGTCCTGGCACCCCAGCCGCCGATTTACCCGATGATGTTCCGGAAGAAATCAAACGCCAACGACTACAACGACTGTTGGCTCTGACAGACGCTCGGGCAGCACAGGTCAGCGCAGCCATGGTCGGCACCCGTCAGCGTATTCTGGTGGATGGACATGCCCGCCGCAACCAACAGGAATTGCGCGGGCGCACCGACAACAACCGGGTCGTCAACTTTCCCGGCGGAGAACGCCTGATCGGCCACTTCGTGGAAGTCCTCATCACCAGTACCGCCCACTATACCCTGCGGGGTGAGTTGGCTGACGTACTTTAATGCCTTCCATGTCTGCGCCCAATCCTGAAACCCTGGAGTACATTCCAACACCTGCCGACAACCATCGATTGTCCAATCTGTGCGGCATCCTGGATGAAAACATCGGTTTGATTGCCCGTCACCTCAGCATCAGTATCCATCGACGCGGAGAAGTTTTCACCTTGACGGGGAATCGGGACGCCATGACTCACGCCGTCGCCACTCTGACCCAACTGTACCGGCAGGCGACCACCCCCTTAGACCCAGCCACCCTGTTTCAGCAACTGACCCACTTTAGCCTGCAAAGCGCTGGCCCCAAAGCAACCCCAGGGGAGCCCTTGACCCTGCGTCACCACCGGGGCAAAGTATCGACCCGTTCTCCCCGCCAAATCCAGTACCTCCAACAAATCCGCGAGAATACTCTGTGTTTCGGGGTAGGTCCTGCCGGTACTGGGAAAACCTACCTGGCCGTAGCCGCCGCCGTGGAAGCTCTGGAAAGCGAACAGGTCGAACGCCTGATTCTGGTGCGACCGGCGGTGGAAGCGGGCGAGCGCCTGGGATTTTTGCCGGGAGATTTGAATCAAAAAATAGATCCTTACCTGCGCCCCCTGTACGACGCCCTGTACGACCTCATGGGCCATGAACGGGTGAGCCGCCTGTTTGAACGAGGAATCATCGAGGTAGCACCCTTGGCGTATATGCGCGGAAGAACTCTGAATCATAGCTTTATCATTTTGGATGAGGCCCAGAACACCACGCCTGAACAAATGAAGATGTTCCTGACCCGCATCGGATTCGGCACACGCGTGGTGATTACCGGGGATATCACACAAATCGACCTGCATCGCACCCAGAAGAGTGGTCTGATCGATGCCCGAAATGTCTTGCAAAAAGTAGAAGGGGTCGCCTTTACCGTTTTCCAGACCGAAGATGTGGTCCGTCACCCCTTAGTACAGAACATCGTCAGCGCTTATGAACAGCAGAGCCGGCCCCATGCCTGAGGGTTCCACGCCACGATTATGGTTGACGGTGCAACGCGTCAGTCGCTCCAATCCCCTGCCCTCGGATACGCAATTACGCCTCTGGATGCGCCGCGGTCTGGAACGTTCCGCCCGTGTCACCCTGAGAATAGTGGACCGCCATGAAGGCCAAATATTGAACCGCGATTATCGGGGCAAAGATTACCCGACCAACGTTTTGACATTCCCTTACGAGACACCTCCCGGCTCAGCACGCCTGAATGGAGACATCGTACTCTGTGCACCGGTCGTCAGAATGGAGGCCCTGTCTCAAAAAAAACCCTTGTGGGATCACTATGCCCATCTCGTGATTCACGGCATTCTGCATCTGCAAGGCTATGATCACGAAGAAGAGTCTGATGCCATCCTGATGGAAGATATGGAAATTCGTTACCTCGCTTCGCTCAACATACCCAACCCTTATACCGAGTGCGCCCCATGATAGAGGACACCCCCAATAAACCTTCCCTGCTGGAACGCCTGTCTCACTGGCTCCATCATGAACCAGAGAATCGCGACGAACTGGTCGCCATTCTCCATCAGGCACTGGAACGCAACCTTCTCGATACCGATGCCCTGACCATGATGGAAGGGGTACTCGGAGTCGCCGAGATGCAGGTCCGCGACGTCATGATTCCCCGCGCCCAAATGGACGTCATTGACCTGCAGCAGACGCCTGAAGAAATCATCCCTTTTCTGATAGAAACCGCCCATTCACGCTTCCCGGCCATCGATGGTGGAAAAGATCATGTGGTCGGCATTCTGCTGGCCAAGGATATGCTGCGCTTTACCGCCGGCCAGCCATTTCAGATTCGCGATTCCCTGCGGCCCGCAGTATTTGTCCCCGAATCCAAACGACTCAATGTCCTGCTGCGCGAATTTCGTTCCAACCGCAATCACATGGCCATGGTGGTGGATGAATATGGCGGTGTTTCTGGTTTGGTCACCATTGAAGATGTGCTGGAACAGATTGTGGGCGACATTGAAGACGAATATGACTTTGATGAAACTGAAGACAATATCGTGCCTGAAGGGGAGGACCACTACCGCGTCAAGGCCCTCACCGAGTTGAATGATTTCAATGAGTTCATGGGAACCACCCTGAATGCTCCCGGCATCGATACCGTGGGGGGGTTGGTCACGAGTCATTTCGGTCGTTTGCCCAAACGCGGTGAACTCATTACTTTCTCTGGCCTGCAAGTCAAAATTCTGCGGGCAGACAGTCGCCGTCTTCATTCTGTTTCCGTCACCCTGATTCCACCGAAGAACTCCTTGCCCCTCCACCCATGAAGTGGTCGATCATTCAGGGGGTGTTCGCCCTCGCTGGAGGGTGGGCTGCAGTGACTGGATTCGCCCCCTACAATTTTTGGCCCGCCCCGATCCTGTCACTCACCTTGTTGGGTTTGCTCTGGAGCCACTGCCCTCACCCTCGGCATACCTTCATGCTCGGATGGCTCTGGGGCATGGGGTTATTCTGCGGGGGAATCGGTTGGATCGAGGTCAGTATGCACGATTATGGAGGCATGCCCCTGCTGACCTCCTGGGGTGCGATTTTTCTATTCAGCGCCCTATTGAGCGTTTTTCCAGGACTGGTCGGAGTTTTGAGCCACCGTTTCCATGACCGCCCCATGAGTCGCTGGATACTGGCCACCCCGGCCCTATGGAGTTTGACCGAGTGGTCCAGAGGATGGTTTCTCACCGGTTTTCCTTGGCTTTCCCTGGGCTACGCCCAAACCCCCACCAGTCCACTGGCAGGCTTCACTCCCGTTTTGGGCGTTTTTGGGACTTCTGCCGCCTGTGCCATGGTGGGAGGATGTTTGGTCCTGGTCTTGACCTCCTGGCATCAGAAAAAATCCGTACTCGGCGGGGTTCTCGGAAGTCTGATGATTTGCCTTCTGGGAAGCGGCCTGAAACAGGTTCATTGGACCCACCCTACGGGTCTGCCACTGCAAGTCAATCTGCTCCAGGGAAACATTCCCCAGGACATGAAATTCATGTCTGAAAGCAAGGGACTGATTGTCCAGCGCTACAATAATCTTCTATTTAACAGCACGGGACGCCTCATTCTCATGCCCGAAAGTGCCCTGCCCTACATTCGCGAACAGATGCCGGAAAGTTATACCGAAGCCCTGGAAGCCTTCGGCTATGAAAATAACAGCGACGTGCTGGTGGGCCTGTTTTCCGAACCGGAACGGGGGCAATACTACAACAGCGTGTTCAGTTTCGGTCATTCCCCCATGCAGGCCTACCATAAGGTTCATCTGGTGCCCTTTGGCGAATTCATCCCCATGGGGGAATTGCTGGCCCCCTTGATCCATGATCTGCTGACCATTCCCTTGGATGATCAGCAACGCGGCCAACCCCATCAACCGCCCTTGCGCGTGGCCGGACAATGGGTCGGCGTGGACATTTGCTATGAAGATGCCTTTGGCGAAGAAATTCGTCAGTCCCTGCCCCGAGCCACCCTGTTGGCCAACTTCACCAATGATGCCTGGTTTGGCACTTCCATCGGCCCGGAGCAACACCTTCAAATGGCTCAGACCCGTGCTCTGGAAGCGGGGCGCCCCCTGTTGCGCGTCACCAATACCGGCGTCACCGCCCTGATTGGGGTACACGGTGAGATTCTGGCCCGTGCCCCACGCCAGGAAATTTTCAATCTGGGAGGCGAAGTGACCGGTTACGAAGGCACCACACCTTTCGTTTATTGGGGAAATTACGGTATCCTTACCCTTTGCGGTGTGGCTTTGGTTTTATCCTTGCGTTGGCGATCCTTTCGATGAATTTACTTCCTTCCCGCCGTATCTGCCATGGATTGGGTTTCATGGTGATCAATGGCCTGATTTTTTTTGCCCTATACCTGCAGCATGGTTTGGGAGAAGAGCCCTGCCCTCTGTGCATCTTTCAACGAGTTGCCATGATTGTCCTGGGCTTGGTCTTCCTTCTGGCCACCCTGCATAATCCCACCCAGCAAAAATTTCTGCGTTTCTACGCCATCAGCGGGGTTGTCATCTCCTTGCTGGGAGCGACCATCGCCTCACGCCAGATCTGGCTACAACATCTGCCCCCGGATTTGGTCCCCAGTTGCGGCCCAGGTCTCAATTACATCCTGCGCTCCCACCCTTTTTTCAATGCCCTGAAAATCGTCTTGAAGGGATCGGGGGAGTGTGCCAGCGTAGGGTGGACCTTTGGCGGCCTGGCCATTTCCGAATGGTCCCTGATCTGGTTCATTGTGCTGGGACTGCTCATCGCCCTGCAACCTTTTAACAAACGGTAATTTTGTCTATGCTCACCTTTCAGGCCATGCTTTTGCGCCTTCAACAATACTGGAATGACCAGGGTTGCACATTATTACAACCCTTTGATATGGAAGTCGGTGCCGGCACATCACATCCTGCCACCTTTTTACGCGCCCTCGGCCCGGAGCCTTGGAAAGCAGCATTTGTCCAACCCTCCCGTCGCCCCAAGGATGGACGGTATGGGGAAAACCCCAATCGCTTGCAGCATTACTACCAGTTCCAGGTAGTGTTGAAACCCTCTCCCGAGAACATTCAGGCCCTTTACCTCGATTCCCTCACTGCCCTCGGAATCGACCCGCTGAACAATGACATCCGCTTTGTCGAAGATGATTGGGAAAACCCGACCCTCGGCGCATGGGGACTGGGTTGGGAAGTCTGGCTCAACGGCATGGAAGTGACCCAATTCACCTATTTTCAGGAAGTGGGCGGGTTGAGTTGTAAACCGGTTCTGGGAGAAATTACCTATGGCACGGAACGCCTCGCCATGTACTTGCAAGGGTGTGATAATGTATACGATCTGATCTGGGCCCCTGGCGTCACCTATGGCGATGTGTACCATCAAAATGAAGTCGAACAATCACGTTACAACTTCGAAGCCAGCAACCCAACGTGGCTGTTCCAGCAATTCAACGGCTTTGAGCAGGAAGCTCAACGTCTGATCGGGGCCAGCCTTGCCCTTCCCGCCTATGAAATGGCGCTCAAATGTTCCCACACCTTCAACTTGCTGGATGCCCACGGAGCCATTTCGGTCACGGAACGCGCAGGATATATCGGGCGCATCCGCAGCTTGTCGCGACAGATTGCCCAAGCCTACTATGATTCCCGGGAAGCCTTAGGATTTCCCATGACAAAAACGACGGATCACGAGGTAAAAGCATGAACGCGCTTCCTCTGCTGATCGAACTGCGTACGGAAGAATTGCCTCCAAAATCCCTGGCACGCCTGGGTACAGCCTGGGCGCAAGGAGTGCACCAGGCTTTGGTCAACCATCATCTGACTTCCCAGGATGCGGTGGTACAGTCTTTTGCCACCCCGCGCCGTCTGGCCGTACTGATTTCCACTGTTCTGCCACGCCAAGAGGATCGTTGGGTAGAGCGCAAAGGACCCAGTCTGAAAGCCGGTCTGACGGCCGACGGAATGCCCACTCCTGCCTTGCAGGGGTTCGCCCGGTCCTGTGGGGTCAGCATCGAGCAATTGGAGCGTGTTCGGACAGAGAACGATCATGGACATTTTCTGTACCGTTCGCTCCAAACCGGAGCTCCCCTGGAACAACTCCTCCCAGAACTCATCCACGCAGTGCTACGCCAGTTGCCCGTAGCCAAGGTCATGCGCTGGGGTGCGGGAACCGCCGAATTTGTTCGCCCCGTGCATGGACTCGTTGCACTGCATGGTACCCAGGTACTCCCCCTCTGCATCATGGGCTTAGCCGCCAGCAACCAAACCTTGGGGCACCGGTTTCTGAGTCAAGGCATGATCACCCTGGAGCGAGCCAATGCCTACGAGGCCGTCCTGGAAACCCGCGGACACGTGCTCGCTGCGCTCCCTATCCGACGCCAACGCATCGATAGTCTTTTGCACGCTGCCGCAGGCGCGGACCAATTGTTGTCTGGCCCTGACCTGCTGGATGAAGTCACCGCGCTGGTGGAATGGCCGGTGGTGTATGAGGGCCATTTTGATCCCGCGTTCCTTGAAGTCCCGCAGGAATGCCTGATCCTCTCCATGCAACAACACCAGAAATATTTCCCCCTGGGTGACGCCGAGGGACGGCTCCTGCCGCGTTTCCTGCTGGTCAGCAACTTGGCCACCCCCACACCGGAAGCCATCATTCAAGGGAATGAGCGGGTTCTGCGGGCCCGACTGGCAGATGCCCGCTTCTTCTATCAGCAGGATAAAAAAACCCCTTTGAAGGGCCGTCTCCATCGCCTCGAGCAGGTGGTTTACCATCAAAAATTGGGCTCGGTAGCCCAACGCTGCCAGCGCCTGAGCCATCTGGCAGGCATCATGGCCTCTGCCTTAGGGCTGTCCTCCAGTGCTGCCCAACAAGCGGCCCACTTGATGAAAGCCGATCTGGTGAGCGATATGGTGGGAGAATTTCCTGAGCTACAGGGCGTGATGGGCGGATATTACGCCCGTCATGACGGCGAACCGGAAGCCATCGCCTGTGCCATCGAGGAGCATTACCACCCACGCTTTGCCGGAGATACCTTGCCTTCCTCCGACCTCGGCACGGTGGTTTCTCTGGCAGACAAACTTGAAACTTTGAGTGGCATGTATGGCCTTGGCCAGATTCCCACAGGGGATCGTGACCCCTATGGATTACGCCGCGCCACATTGGGGATTTTACGAATTCTGATCGAAAAATCTCTGCCCCTGGAACTGCCCCAGCTGCTGTCCTGGACCTGGGAATCCTTTCCCGCCGGACGATTAGATGAACAACATCGACCCTCGCTGCAAAACTTCATCCTCGACCGGTTGCGTGGCTATCTGCGCGACCAAGGCTACGAGGGCGCTGTCATCGAGGCCGTACTCTTCCCTTTTCCGGCACGGATCGACCAACTGCCCGCCCGTCTGCAGGCTTTGAGCGTTTTTCGTACTACCCCAGCCGCCGTGGTTCTCTGCGCAGCCCACAAGCGAATTCGCAATCTTCTCAAAAAATCCGCCCCAGTTCTGCCTGAAGTGCTGCACTCCTTGGCTCCAGAAAACACAGATCCGGCCGAGACGGCCCTGCATCAGACACTTCTCAGCCTTCAACCCCAGGTACAGTTCCACCTGCAGCACCACGACTACACTGCAGCACTGGAGACCTTGGCTCATTTACACGACCCGGTGGCCAGATTCTTCGCCGACGTCATGGTGCTCTGTGAAGATCTGCAGATACGGACACGACGCCTGACTTTGTTGCGCCAGGTAGAAATCATGATGGATCAGGTGGGAGATCTTTCCTGCCTGAGCGTGTGATCATGGCCCTCCGCGATCCCCTTCACTCTTGCCGAGGAATGCCTTAATGTCTCTGGTCATCCTCGATCGTGACGGCGTCATCAATAATGACAGCGACCGCTTCATCAAGAGTCCCGAAGAATGGCACCCCATTCCCGGTAGCCTGGGCGCCATTGCCCGCCTGAACCAGGCAGGCTACCGCGTGGTGGTAGCCACCAATCAATCCGGCATTGCTCGTGGCCTGTTTGATCTGGCTACTCTCAATGCCATCCACCAAAAAATGCTCGATGCCTTAGCCCAGCAAGGGGGCATGATCGAGGCCATTTTCTTCTGCCCCCATGCCAGCGAATCGCGCTGTCACTGCCGCAAACCAGGCGTCGGGATGTTTCAGGAAATCCAGCACCGATACAATGTTGCCCTCGATCAGGTCCCGGCCATCGGGGACTCCTTGCGCGATCTGGTGGCAGCCGATACTGCCGGTGCCCGCCCCATTTTGGTCCTGACCGGAAAAGGACAAAAAACCCTGGAAACCGGTGGCCTTCCCACCCACACCAAAATTTACGACAATCTGAGCGAAGCAGTACGCGGGCTCTTGGGCAAACGCTAGTATGCGAGCCCTCCGTGCCCTGTTATTTGTTTTCTGCCAGACGCTGGTTACCCCGGTTTATGCCCTTCTGATGCTGGCCACCGCCCCTTGGGGAGTGCGCGGCCCACGCTATTTTGCTGGGGCCTGGTGTCGCCTGATTCTGGTTCTGGCCCGCATCATCTGCGGCATCCGCCACGAAATCACCGGTTGGGAGAACCTTCCCAGCGGACCATTTGTCCTGATATCCAAACATCAATCGGCGTGGGAAACGGTTTTTTTTCCTGCTTTTCTTCGCCCCCATTCTTTTGTTCTCAAACGCGAACTTCTCTCAATTCCGTTCTTTGGCTGGGGCATGGCACTGCTCCAACCCATCGCCATTGACCGCGAACAACGGCGTGAAGCCTTTCAACAGGTCCTTATCCAAGGTCAGGCCCGTCTTCAGAACAACCTGATCGTGGTGATTTTTCCTGAAGGAACCCGCGTTCCTTTCGGTTATCGTGGCCGCTATGCCCCTGGAGGGGGAATTCTGGCAGCTACCGCCGGAGTTCCAGTGATCCCCCTGGCTCATGATGCGGGGCGCCTGTGGCAAAGGGGGGTTCTGGGCAAGTATCCCGGAACCATCCATATGGCTATCGGGCCCACCTTGCACACCGCCGGACGAGATGGCATAGAAGTCAGCCGCGAAGCCGAGCGCTGGATCGAAGAACAAATAGAACTCTGGAGCCAACAACCCGCCTTGCCCTATCGACGCAAAGCCACCACCCAAGCCGCGCGCATGGAACCCATCCACCAGCTGAAACGGCCCGATGGGAAGCAAGTCCCGTTCATTGTGACACGACGCCCACGACGCCAGACCGTTGGGCTCAAAATCAATGCCTCTGGCCTGACGGTGCTCGCCCCGCCCAGAGTGCCCCATCAGGACATCGAACACTTGTTACAGCAGCGCTGGAACTGGATCGAAAAACACCTGCAGCGGTTTCAGTCCGCCGGAATGTCCCTCGCGCCTCCGTTATCTGACGGCGCCGCCATTCCCTACCGGGGTTCCCCTCTGATCGTGCGCTGCGCCCCTCCCCCCTCCCAACCCGACCCCCAGACC
>JAAGNR010000027.1 GCA_010435995.1 Ferrovum sp.
AGTCATCAGGTTGCTGTGTCTTGATGGCAATATCCAGCTTTCGGAATAGCATGATCAGCATGCGATGTTCAACATCGATCAGGGGGTTGCCGATTTCATAGGATTTTTCCCAATGAATATACATATCAAGGTGCCTGACAAAAGCAGTGGGTGAGGGGGGTGAATTCTGTGGTCCCGCGCAAGAGGGGAGTCAGTAGGGTAGATAACGGGTTTTCCTGGTTCTGAAGCTGCTGGGTTACCGCTCCGAGAGGCGTGTGGGAGGGTAGCAAGGCTTCCTCGATCATTCTGGATAAGATATTGCCGCTCAAGGATTGATCGAAGAGAGCCAGCCAGCGTTGCCAACCGCTGGGATTGGGATCGTAATAATGCACGGTGCCATGACCGTCGAGGTGCGCCCGCATCTGGGCACTGTCAAGGGCATCCTGAAAATGACCGAGGCGATCTACCAGATGGAATGCCAAGGCCTGCTCCCCTGTCCATACCCGACCCTGGGCTACAGCATCCACTGCGGCAGGAGTTAAATGACGCGCGCTGGCGGTACGCTGGATGAAGTCTTGGTAGAGGTGTCCCACGGTAGTTTGGAGTACTTGCGTGAGGCGCGGGTCGAGGGGGCGCAACAGGTTATCGGCATCGCTCAACCAGGTGGTGGTCATTCCACCGGTATGTATCCCTGCTTTGTTCATCAGGCCATCGGCTGTGGGAATTAGGGCAAATACGCCAATTGAGCCGGTAACGGTATCGGGATCCGCCACGACTTCATCCGCGGCGAGTGATAGCCAATATCCTCCAGAGGCGGCCACATTCCCCATGGAAACGATGACCGGCTTGCCTGCGGCACGCGTCAAGGCCAGTTCACGCCGAATCAATTCTGAGGCGTGGGCACTTCCGCCGGGAGAGTCGATGCGCAGCACCAGGGCTTTGATGTCATCGTCTTCACGAGCAGAGCGAATCAATTGCGCAGTGGTAACTCCGCCGATGGTTCCGGCAGTGGTATCGCCGTCGTGAATCTCTCCTTCGGCCACCACTACAGCAATGCTTGGTCCGGCTGCTGGAGCAGGCAAGCGCGAAGTATAGTCATCTAAAGAAATCTGGCGAAATTCCTTATCCTTCGGGTCTTTATGGCCATTGATTTCAAGCAGGGTGTTGAGTTCATCGGGGGTAACCAAACTGTCCACCCAATGCTGATTCAACGCCAACTGAGCGGCATTGCCCTGAACGGCTTTGAGGGTTTCGGGCAGTTGGGTGATTTCCTGATCGATGGTTCCCTGGGGTTGATGACGCGCGTTCTCGATATCGTGGGTGAAATTCGACCAAAGCGCGTTGTATAGGGTGGTGTCGGCTTCCAGGGAGGCAGGTGAAGGACCGTTGGCGATAAAGGGTTCCCCAAAACTTTTGAAGGTTCCGACGCGGATAAAGTTGACCTTGATGCCGAGACGGTCAAGGGCGTCGCGGTAATAATTGCGGTAATGGCCGAATCCCTGGAACAGCACTTGCCCCAGAGGATCGAGGTAAATTCGGTCAGCATGGGCGGCGAGGTAGTACTGGCGTTGATCATAGTGATCTGCCCACGCAATCACCGGTTTACCCGCTGCGCGAAAACGGTCCAGAGCGGCGGCAACTTCGCGCAAAATGGCTAAGCCAGAAACTTGCAGGCCATCCGTTTTAAGCAGCACGCGATCGATATTGGGGTCCTTCGATGCGGCTTTAAGGGAATCCAGAATATCGCGCAATTCAATATCTCCGGGATCATTCTGATGCAATAGGCTGGAGGTGATCAAGCTGTCGGTGCGCGGAGCCGATTGCTCGACGAGATGTCCTCCCAAGTCTATCACTAGAGTGGTTTTTGCTTTGGGAGAGGGAGGGCGGTTACTCAGATAAAACGTGATTCCGCCCACGATCACCGCTAACACCACCAAATTCAGGAGCATTTGGCTGGTGGCCATGAGCCCGCGCCAAGAATAAACCGCTAAACGGCCAAAAATGCGAAATATCTTCAAGGGGATCAATCCATTGGCGGGGTAAAGAAAACCGAAGCGATTCGAGCGGCAATGAGCACGCCGATCAGAAAGCTAAAGGCCAGTAAATCACGCCAATCGAGGCTGTGACTGTAGAGTCCAATAAACACATCGCGCAGGACAAAGACAATGGCCACCTCGGTGATCACCCGCAAACGCAGGCGATGAAATTCAAGGTAGTCGGTAAAACTGCGAAACAGTTCGATGAGAACAAAGACGGACAGAATGGACTCCACCAGTGTCTGAATGGCGATTTCATGACGCAGATTGCGCAAGGCCTCATAGAGGTCATTGAGTACGCTGAATAATGCTACCCCCAAAGTGACCAGCATGACGAGGATCAGAAAAACTACGATGATATCGATCATGGCACTGTAGGCGCGCAGGATGCTGCCTTTGATGCCACGGATGTTTTGGTAACGCGGAGGCGTATTTTCTCGCATGGGGTACCTTGGAGTTAAAACTTCGGTTATTTTCGCAGTAACTGAACAATTATGGCAAATGTGCTTCACTATTTTGTACTATCAGGGGAAGAGGATGGCTTGAAAGGGATCCTTTGACAGACTTTTCCAAGGGGATGATGGAACAGATGCACAATTAAAGGAAACGGTTGCGGAGTCGATGTTAGACTAAGCGAGGTGTTTTTTTGCTGAGCTGGAGTGCAAGTTCTGCAGGGCTTCAATAAACCCAAGGATCGACATATGAAAAATAAAATTATTCCGACACAAGTCGAAAAAGTCATGCGTGAAAATGACTTTATAGTATCTACCACCGATACCAAGGGGCGTATCACCTATGGCAACCGTATTTTTGTGGAGTTTTCCGGATATTCCTGGCAGGAGTTGGTGGGAGCGCAGCATAACATCATTCGTCATCCTGACATGCCTCGCAGTGTCTTCAATCTGCTGTGGGAGGTGATTCAGGCAGGGCATGAGTGCAACGCCTATGTCAAGAATCTGGCCAAGGATGGCAGTTTTTACTGGGTATTTGCCAATGTGACGCCGCTGTTCGATCCGGGTGGCAGAATTGAGGGGTATTTCTCGGTGAGGCGCAAACCCAAAGTGGAGTCGGTCAAGGTGATGGCGGGGATATATCGCACCTTGCTCGAGGTTGAGCAGCAGGCGGGGGCCCGAGAGGCCATTCCTGCTGCGACAAAAGTTCTTCATCAGGTATTGGCAGATAAGGGAGTTGACTATGATGAATTTATCATGTCCATTTGATCTGTTTGATACAGATGATCGTTCATGGAGTGACTTGGGAGACCTGTCATGAAGCATTCCTTGCGTTATATGGTGCTCAGTCTCCTCTGGGGGCAGATGATTCTCGTCCTGTGTTTGTTGGGTTATGTCTGGCTCTCAGGAGCTTTTCACAGTATACAAGTCGTATTTTTGGGCCTTTCCCTGATACTCGCGATAATCGGTCAAAGGGCTTTGTCACAATGGCTCCTCCCCTTGGAAAAACTCAATGGTTTGGTGCGCGAAGTGGCGGCGGGACGGTTTAATAATCGCTTGGTTGGGGTTGATAACTACGGGGAGTTGGGCGAGTTGTGCTGGAGTTTGAATGATATGCTGGACCAGTTGGGAACTTTCATTCGCGAGCAAGAGACTACCTTTCGGGCGAATCTGGCAGGCCGATATTATCGCAAAACCTTGCCCGTTGGGTTACATGGAGGATTTTTGAAGGGGCTGGAAAATCAGAATATTTTGCTGAAGTCAATGGCTGATGAGAAAAAGCTCGCTGTTTACCACAACCTCATTTCTCGGGCACATGAGCTCAATACCAGTAATCTGCTGCCCAATCTGGCTTCTACTCAGGAAGATCTGCGCCTCATTACTGAACGGATGCGCGAGGTGACGGAGCAGGCGACCCAAACTTGTGTCGATGCCGAAGCGGGAAAAAGTTTGGTGGCGGAAGTCGTGCGGCGACTGGAGGATGTCGGGGTGCGTGTGGTCCGTGCCAATGACACTCTGCAAGAGTTGAATGCGCGCAGTACCGAAATTCGTCAAGCCGTGACTTTGATCAATTCCATTGCGGATCAAACCAATCTTCTGGCCCTCAATGCTGCCATTGAGGCGGCACGCGCGGGTGAAGCGGGACGCGGGTTTGCCGTGGTGGCGGATGAAGTGCGTAAACTGGCGGAAAACACCAAACATGCGTCCAAATCCATCGGACAAATCATGGAAACGCTTCAGCAAGATACCCAGGAAATGCAACATGATTCGGAGGAAATGCGCAATCACGCCGAGCAATCCAGAAAGGTGATTGCCCAGATGGAAGAGCGTTTTACCGCCTTCAACGCATCGGCTTCAAAAACTCGGGATGATGCTGACTACGCACACGACCTGAGTTTTTCATCCCTCACGAAAGTAGATCATGTGGTCTACAAGCAGCGGGCTTATGTCATGCTTACTCATGCCGAGGATGAAGCCAACCTGAAGGCGGTATCCGTGGATCATCATCAGTGCCGTTTGGGTAAGTGGTACGATGGGGATGGCAAAGTTGATTTTGGGGAACTTCCGTCTTATCGCCGCTTATCCGCCCCTCATGGTGACGTTCATCACTATGTACATCAGGTACGCCAGTTGATGGTGGGTCATTGGTTGGAGGAACCGTCGACTCACGATGACATGATCCATCTTATGGAAATGGCAGAAAAGGCCAGTTTGACCGTGATGGAACTTCTGGCGTCCATGGTGAAGGAAAAACACCACCCTATGTAGAACTGACCAAAGTGGTTTCAATATGAAAGTTTTATGATGTTTGTCATGGGGATCTGTTCAAGTCTGACCCGCTAGGCTACCATGCTTCGGATTTCATTGAAGGAGTTGGTGCCCCATGTGGTATCTGGAAACCGATGATCAAACGCTGTTGCAGGATATTCTGCAGGGAGAGAGACTCGCGGCATTATTTCAGCCAATAGTCGATCTGGGCAGCGCAACCATTCATGGGTACGAGGGGCTGATCCGGGGACCTTCCGACAGTCCTCTGCACACTCCCCTGAGTTTGCTGCGGGTAGCAACGGATTGTGGTCGGCGCGGCGAGCTGGAGGCCCTTTGCCATAAGGTATTGAGTCGTTCTTTTGCACAACAGTCATTGCCTGGTTTGCTGTTTCTCAATATCAGTCCCGATGTGATGGTACAACGAAGTTTGAATCATGCCCAGCCGGGCATGAGCCTCGATCCTTTGGTTCAGGATTCGCAGGGCATCGTTTTCGAACTGACCGAAGGAGAGCGTTATCTTGACTATGGTCCGGAGATTCTTCAGGAAGGGGTGAGCCGCTGTCTTCAAGAAGGCATCGCCGTGGCCATCGATGATTTGGGCGAAGGGTTTTCCAGCTTGCGACTTTGGTCTGAGTTGCGTCCCACCTATGTCAAGGTGGACCGGCATTTTGTACAAAACATCGAGAATGACCCGGTCAAAGCCCAATTTGTCAAATCCATTGTCGAGATCGCCAGGCAAACCCAGTCCAAAGTCATTGCTGAAGGGATTGAAACCGTCTCGGAGTTGTTGATCGTGCGCAATCTTGGTGTCACCTTGGGTCAAGGATATTTATTTTCTCGACCCCACGCGACTCCGCTGATTAAACTGGATGACGAATTGGTTCGTCTGCTTCAGGGGGCTGCTCCCAGAGTGGCAGATCAAATGGCGCATACATTGGGGGCTCACAATACCCTTGAGGCGCGTCATGTGGTGCAAAAGGTAGAACCGGTATCCAGTGTGATGACCAACGAATGGGTGCTGGATTGGTTTGAATCTCATCCGGCGCAAGATGTAGTACCGCTGGTCAATCAAGGTGGATTACCCGTAGGCCTGATTAACCGTGGTGAGCTCATGGGGCATTTTGCCCAACCCTACCGGCGTGAGCTTTATGGCAAGAAATCTTGCACCCACTACGCTGATATGCATCCCCTGATTGTGGACAAGTTTGCCACCGTACAGGAAATCAGCCAGTTATTGGGCCAAGCAGAACGACGTCATTTTCAGCAGGGGTTTATTGTCACCGATCAAGGGCGTTATCACGGGTTGGCCCATGGGCAGGATTTGATGCGTGTCATCACGGAAATGCAGATTCAGGCGGCAAAGTACGCTAATCCGTTGACCCAATTGCCAGGAAATGTGCCGATTCATGAGCATCTTGACGGCTTGCTGCGGAATAAAACCCGATTTTGTGCCTGCTATTTTGATCTGGATAATTTCAAACCCTATAACGATGTGTATGGTTTCAGTGCCGGTGATGGTGTCATTCGCATGACCGCAGAGATTTTGCGGGGCATCTGTGATCATGATCTGGATTTTCTTGGACATATCGGGGGCGATGATTTTATTGTCTTGTTTCGTAGTTCTGACTGGGAGTCTCGCTGCAATCGTGCATTGAGTGAGTTTGAACGCCTGCGCGGAGAATATTTCACGGCGGAAGATTTGGCGGCGCAAGGTTATTACACGGAAAATCGCCAGTTTGTGCGAGAATTTCATCAGCTTGTATCCTTGTCTATCGGGGCTGTTGTGGTGCCTCCAGGGCGCTTCTCGTCTTATATGGAAGTTTCCCGTCTGGCATCTGGAGCCAAAAAGCAGGCAAAGCAGATTTCGGGAAATTCGCTGTTTATTAATCGCAGGTACGATCGGGAGATGGGTAATGGAGAACAAGAATAAAACTTGGCGTTTTTTTCGGGCGGGGGGGTTTGATCAGACGCGCATCGACAACGCTGAGGATTTGCTTGCCCTAGACCAGTTGAACCAGAAATTATGGGTCGCGTTGTCTTGTCCCGTGAAAGGATTGCAGTTTGATGAACGCACCTTGTCCTTTATCGATACGGACCATGATGGTCATGTGCGCGCCCCCGAGTTGATTGCTGCTATTCAATGGGCTGCAGCACGTTTGCAGGATCCTGAGCTCTTGGCACGTCAGCCGGATGGCGTCGGGTTGATCCACCTGCGTGATGATGATAAGGGGCAAGCCCTTGCTGAGCAGGCGCGACAATTACTGGAAGACCTGGGTAAGCAGGAAACGGATGTGCTCACCGTAGCCGATGTCAGTCAGGCCCAGGCCATGTTCTCACAGCGTGCAAAAATTGCCTGGGAACAATCCATTCCTGTTGACTTACCCCTAGGAGAAAATACTGCAGCGGGTTTTGCGGCTCTTCAGGCAGTGCGAGCCAAAGTGGATGACTTTTTCTTGCGTTGTCGCATTCTGGCCTTCGAGGGGCGCGATAGTACTCCTCTGGTGACCGATGAACAGCATCAAGCTGCCTTGACCCCGGCCTTGGTTCAAAGTTCTACCTTGGCTGATTGGCCTCTGGCTCTGGCTCAACCTCAGGGACGCTTGCCTTTGGGGCAAGGATTGAATCCTGGATGGGAAGGGGTGATGACCGATTTCCGCGAGCAGGTGGTGATTCCACTGGTCGGTCAAGGGGGGGGGTTGATTGAGGAAGAGTGGGAAAACATCAAGAATGCCTTCGGGAAATATCTGGCATGGCAAGCCGCAAACCCTAAGGAGACCGAAAATGACACGGTCCGTGATCTGGAATGTCTGGTCCGGTTGGTCAGGGATTTGCTCACATTAGCCAATAATTTTGTGTCTTTTAAAGCGTTTTATACGCGTGAAGGAAAGGCGATATTTCAGGCAGGGACACTCTACATGGATAGTCGCTCCTGTGAGTTATGCGTTACTGTGAATGATCCAGCCAAACATGCGCTGCTGGCGAATTTATCGAGTATTTGTCTGGTCTATTGCGACTGTGTTCGGGGCTCAGAGAAAATGACCATTGCTGCCGCCTTTACGGCCGGGGACTCGGATCAATTGCGGATAGGGCGCAATGGGGTATTCTATGACGCCAAGGGGCGGGATTGGGATGCGACGATTGTGCGCATCATCGAACAACCCATTAGTTTGCGCCAGGCTTTCTGGTCGCCCTATAAAAAAATGGTGAGAGCCATCAGCGATCAATTCGAGAAGTTTGCTTCGAGTCGTGCCAAGGCGACGGATGACAAATTGGTGGCCAATGCAACCGGTACCGTGCAAAAAACCGCTGCGGGTACAGTGGCCATCCCCCCTTCTACGGCCCAGCAGGCTTTCGATGTGGGTAAGTTTGCTGGCATATTTGCTGCCATTGGTATGGCGGTAGGAGCCATTGGAACCGCCATCGCTTCGGTGATGGTCGGGTTGCTGTCCTTGTCCCTATGGCAGATTCCCTTGGCGTTTGTGGCAGTATTGTTGGCCATATCAGGCCCTTCAGTGCTCTTGGCTTGGTTTAAGTTACGCTCACGCACCTTGGGGCCGATTCTCGATGCCAATGGCTGGGCCATTAATGCTCGTGCCAAAATCAATATCCCCTTTGGGACTTCATTGACGCAATTGGCTCAACTGCCCCCCAATGCCGAAAGGGCTCTGACCGATCCGTTCGCCGAGGAAACTCGTTCACCCTGGACCATTGTCGCGTGGATCGCCATTGTGGTGATGATCGTTGCGGTGTTGTGGTCGATGCGCTCCAATTTACACTGAGGTCCAAAAGAAAAAACCCTCGCCCCGGTGGGGGAGAGGGTCAAAGATTCGGCAGGGAAAGGGGTTACTGTTTGACCGCTTCCACCGACACGGTGATGGTGACATCGTCGCCTACATAGGGAACATATTTGCTCATGTTGAAGTCGGAGCGCTTGACATGGGCTTCGGCATCCGCACCACAGGCATCCTTATGCAGCATGGGATGGGGCATGCACTTGAAAGAGGTGATTTTCATGGCTACGGGGTGACTGATCCCTTTGAGGGTCAGAATGCCGTCGAGTTCGCTTGGCACATCTCCAGAAAATTTCATGGTGTCCGCTTTGAAGGTGGCGGTGGGGAATTCCTGAGTATCCAGAAAATCGGCTTCTTGAATATGTTCATTGAAATGGTCTGATCCCGTGCTGACGGAGCGGGTATCGATGGTGATGTCGGCTGACCCTTTTTTGTTGGCGCTATCTAGGGTAATGGTGCCTGATACCTTGTCAAAACGACTCAGTTGGGTGGAGTAGCCCAAGTGGCTGTAAGAAAACCGGGCAAATGTGTGATTGGGGTCGGTGACGTAGGTGTCTGCAGCATACGCCTGAACGGTAAAAGTGGCGAACAATGCAAGAGCAAGCAGGGGTTTTTTCATGAAAAGATCTCCGTGTGGGTAAATTAAGGTATGGAAGTGTCTGTCTAAATAGTACGCATACGAACAATATAGCGGGTTGCCTATAAAATTGCAAGGATAATTCCTCGGGGTTGAGAGGGATATATCGGGACATATCGGGTCACGGTCCATTATGTCAGACGAGTGACAAAATGTCGGCACACCAAGATGTCTAAGGGTACAATAATCTTATTCCCTAAGAAACGACACCAAAGGGGCATCTTGGGGATTCCGGCGCGCACAGGACAATTATGAACCTGCATGAATTGAAATCGGTCTGTGGTAATTGTGGCATACGCGAGTTGTGTTTGCCCGCAGGTCTGAGTGATGAAGAGGTGCATATGCTTGACCAGCATATGGCACACCGCCACCCTGTGCGCAAAGGGGAGTACCTGTATCGTATGGGCGATCCATTTCGCTCTCTGTTCGCGGTGAGTGCTGGGTTCTTCAAAACTTCGCTGTTACATGCCGACGGACGAAGCCAAGTTACGGGTTTCCACATGATGGGAGAGTTGCTGGGGTTGGAAGCCATTCATAATGAAGAGCATGTGTGTGATGCCATTGCGCTGGAAGACAGTGCAGTGTGCGCCATTCCCTTCGACCAGTTTGAGCATCTGGGGCAGGTGATGGCCAATTTGCAGCATCGTTTTAATAAGAATTTATCTCGGGAAATCGCGCGCGAACACGGCATCATGATGCTCTTGGGTAGCATGCGCTCGGAAGAACGACTGGCCAGGTTTCTCCTGGATTTGGCCGACCGCTTTGCCAAGCGCCATCAATCGGATTCCGAGATCATCCTACGCATGACGCGTGAAGATATTGGGAGCTATCTGGGCCTCAAACTGGAAACTGTCAGCCGTCTCCTGTCCCGTTTCCATGATGAGGGCACGCTGGAAGTGCGTGGTCGACGGGTGCGGATACTGGATCGACAGGCTCTGATCCGCCGTGGTTCTGAGGCAATCTCTTAAATTTTCTGCCGGTGCTCCAGAGAGCACAGGTGCGAATTGACATCCTCCCCCAGTAAAGCAAGGGGATTCCTACGGCGCTCAAGCAGAGGCTGCTTGAGTCACTTCGGTGGGTTCCTGCTTCACGGAACGGCCTG
>JAAGNR010000001.1 GCA_010435995.1 Ferrovum sp.
AGCCAGTTCCGCCGTGTGGAGATTCTGTTCCTCGAAGCGCCAGAGCTGGCGCACAATATTGAGGCTGGTGAGCAGTGTGGTGGGGGTGGCCACCAGTACATTTTGCTCGATGGCTTTCTGAAACAACTCGTCATCGGCCCGCAAAGCTTCGACAAATGCAGATTCTATCGGAATGAACATAAAGACCATTTCCGGGGTATTGAGACCTGGCAGTTCAAAATAGCTGCGATCGGCCAGTTCCTGAATGCGTTGGGCGATGGCATGGACATGTTCTTTCAATGCGAGCGCGCGTTCCCCCTCATCGGTGGCATTGACATAGCGCGTATAGGCGTTGAGGGAAACTTTGGCATCGATCACCAGATGTTTCGACTGGGGCAGATAGACGATGACATCAGGGCGTTTGCGGCCCCCTTCATCGGTATTGAAACTGACTTCGCGACGATAGTCTTGTCCTGCACGCAGCCCCGAACGATCAAGTAGGTTTTCCAGTACCAGTTCACCCCAGTTTCCCTGAATTTTGGCTTGCCCCTTGAGTGCGGTAGCCAGCCCATGGGCTTCTTCCGTCATTTGCTGGTTGAGGGATTTGAGTTGGGCCAACTCGGCTTTCAGGGTGGCTTGCTGTTCTGTGTCCTTGAGGTGGATTTCCTCTACCTTATTCTTGAATTCCTGCAGTCGCTCGCGCAGGGGGTCGAGGATTTGTCCCATACTGGCCTGATTCTGATCGCTGAAACGTTTGGATTTCTCTTCCAGAATTTCATTGGCCAGGTTTTTGAACTGAAGGGAGAGTTCTTCACGGGCGGCTTGAAGCAAAGCGATTTTTTCCCCAGCCTGGGTTCGTTCTCCCTCCAGACGAGTTTGCAGTTCGGCCACCAGGGAGGCCAACTGTCCTCGTTGCTGCTCGGTTTCTTGTAGTTTGGACAGGGTCTGTTCCTGCTGCTGGCGGAGGTGCTGCAGAGTTTCCCGCTCTCCAGCCAATTCGGCATGGGCCCGTGCCAATTGTTCACGCCGCAAGTTTTCTTCATGGTGCGCATCGTTCAACGCTGCTTCCAGCGTGGCAAGACGTTCGTCCAGCAACGGTAGGCGACGGGCGCGTTCGGTCAGTTGTGACAGTTGATCGCGGCGCTGTTGATCCTCCTCTTGCAGCGTTTGATAAGCGGTGGAGAGTTGGTCGATGCGGGAGGTATTGGCACGGTTTTGTTCCTGCATCGCCGCCAGTTCTACCGCCACACTGGCGCGTCCCTGTTCGTGGGCCAGGGCAGCGCGACCGCGCCAGATCAGCAGGCTGATGCCCAGTCCTGCGATGAAAGAAGCCAGTGCGACAAGGGTCATGATCATGTTCAAACTCGTGGAAATTTTGGAGCTCAGGCTCAGGAAGGTAAGTAGTGATAGAGCCAGGTTTCACTCAGAGTATCTCCTCCATGTTTGAGAAAGAGGCGAATTTCTACCGGATCTGGACCACTGACCTCTCCCAGGTCGAAGAGGGTACGCCACAGGTCTGGTTGTCCATTGGGAACGGCTTCTGTGGCAGAACTTAGAATGCGCCCACGGGTGACGGTGATGACCGCCTCTGGGTTGCTGCCCAAAGGCAAGCGTGCAAGCTCCACGCCTTTGAATTCCACCTCGAACTTGTGAACTCCCGCAGGCCTGTGGGCAGATTCTCCGCCACGTCCGATGCGCGTTGCGACACAGCGCGCCAAAGGAGAGGGGAAGGGTTCTTCGGCTTGCCAGTAGAGGCGGTAATGGAGGTGATGATGGGAACCGGCGCGTGCGGGGGTAGCTGGGACCCACATAGCTACCATATTATCGTACAGTTCCTCTTCCGTATGCAGCTCCACCAGCTGCACCGTGCCCTTGCCCCACGGACTGAGGGGTTCAATCCACAGACTGGGGCGTCTTTCGTAGTGTACTGCATCGAGATAATCGTCAAATTTTCGATCCCGCTGGAGCAGACCAAACCCCTTGGGGTTTTCATCGGCGAAGTAGGAAATTTCAATGCCTGCCGGGTTGATCAAAGGTCTCCAGATGTGTTCATTGGCTCCAGTCCAGAGCGCCAACCCATCCGAATCATGGACTTGGGGGCGCCAGTCCACCTGAAATGCTTTGTCCTTGTCAGAAAACCAGTACATCGAGGTCATGGGGGCGAGGCCAAAACGGGCGATGTCGCGGCGCACGTAGAGATCTGTCTCCACTTCCATGAGAACGCCGGTTTCACGGCGCAGACGAAAGTGATACGCCCCCGTCAGACTGGGGCCTTCGAGTAGAGCGTAGACCGATAACTCGCGCGATCCGGCTTGGGGGGGCTCAAAATAAAAATGCGTGAACAGGGGAAATTCTTCTTTCTGATCTTTGGTGACCACATTGACGGCTACTCCACGGGCGGATATGCCGTACTGATATTCGTCGCCGATGGCGCGAAAATAGGAGGCTCCAAGAAAGGCTGCCCAGTCATTGTTATGCCAGTCAGGTCCCGAGCCGTGGAGACTTTCCTGAATCCGAAAGCCAGCAAAACCGGCAGGATGGTTGAGTTGCTGGGCGGGGCTGTCGGCAGGCATGTCAAAAAGATGTTTGTCGAAAAGGACTTCCCGCATCAGGGTGGCAGAGTGCGTGTCGTCAATGGACTGATCGAGGCGAAACATACGCACGGGATAAGGGAAAAATTTGCCGGGATGAAAGAACGCGATGGCATAGTTCCCAGGCCCATCGGCAAAGAGTGCGTTATCCATGTTGAAGTGAATGCGCCCATGGGCATCCCAGTCGATACGGTCGACAATCGACTGGTCGGGTGAAACCGGCGCCTGAAAGGGATGCTGGGCCCGCTCTTGGGCCTGCTTCTGGAGCCATTCCCAAGAGAACGAATGGGCGCTACCCAAGGTCAGACCAGAGGCTGCGGCGTGAGCGAGGTTGCTTGTCAGAGGGCTGGTCAGAAGGGCCCCAAGGGCACCCAGAAAGTGACGACGGTCGAGGGAAGGCATAGCAGGGCTCTCAGCAGGATAAAGTCGGGGTCAGGAAAGATACAGGCGTATAGTATAAGCCTCCCCAACTTTCATGTGCTTGGTGTGAGTGAGTGGTGGAGCGCAGGTTCTGTGACGCGTGAGATTTTACTTGCAGAACCGATTACAGATAGACCCTACAGGAGGAAAGACCATGAACAGAATGAAATGGGCAATGATGGCAATCGGATTGACACTGGTTTCAGTTGCGGCAGTGGCCGGCGACATTACCATCCTGTCTCCTAAAGCAGGAGAAACCCTGGCAGCGGGGGATCATGTCGTGAGTTACAACGTTCATCCCAGTCCCAACGGCAATCATTTACATGTGTATGTGGATCAGCAGGATGAACCGATTATCAGCCATGCCATGACCCATTGTCCTTGTGAGGTTGCGCTGCCAAAACTGGCGCCAGGGCAACATTCCATTTCCATCAAGGAAGCCACAGCCAGTCATGGTTTGACCGGTGTTGAAAGCAAGGTGTCGTTTACGGTCAAGTGATGGGAACCTTGCTGGTTTATGCACTGATCCAGGTTCTCCACAATTTCGGTGCGTTATTGATTGTTGGTTTGAGCAGTCATGGATTGTGGTCAGCCCGCCGGCATCATCCGTCTTTGTGGTTGGCTGGGTGGATTGCCTTGGCTTGGATGGTGCAGGGGGTTACGGGAGCCTCATTTGGCTGGGTAACCTATCACGCGGATCATCATCTGCCGGATATTCACGGGATTGCCGTGGTGGCGTTAATGATCAAGGTGGCCTGCGTCGTGGGAGGGGTGTTTCTGATGGTTTCATGTGCGCGTTTTGGACGGCAGTGGACCACGGCACGTCAGTTGATGGTGTGGACGGGGTCATTGGGGTTGGGTGTGCTGGCCTTGTGTGCGGCGGCATTTCTGCGCTGGTTTTCCTGATCAGGAAAAGAATTTTCAGATCCTTACGAAGGGAGGAGGGACGTTATGAATACGACGACATCGCCATCAGATGACTCCATCTTATTGCTGCAGGTGACAGGCATGACCTGCCAAGGATGTGCAGGCACGGTACAGCGCGTGCTCTCGCGGGTTGCCGGTGTGCGAGAAGTGGTTGTGGAGTTGACCACGGGTCAGGTGAAGGTGCGTGGACCGGTCAGTCCGGAACAAGCCGTGGCGGTAGTGCAAGATGCCGGTTATGGGGCACAGGTGGCTTAAAGGTCTGCCATGGACGATTTGACTGTGGCATGCGAACAAGTAGAACTGGCCATTTCTGGTATGACCTGTGCCAGTTGTTCGTCGCGTGTGGAAAAGAAACTGGCCTCAGTTCAGGGGGTGAGTCATGCGGAAGTCAATCTGGTCAATGAAAAAGCCAGAGTAACTTATTCGGCGGGATCATTGCATCTGGTGGATCTGATCGAGGCGGTACATCAGGCGGGGTACGAGGCAGAGTTGTTGCTTCAGGAAGGCGCTCAGAAGGAGGAGCGGGTGCGCCGTGCCGCTCTGTTGTATCGCCATGAACAGTGGCGAGTCATGGGCGTTTGGGGACTGACTATTCCCCTGTTTTTGCCCATGGTGGGTTTGCCTGTTCCCGCCATGGTGCAGTGGGCATTGACCTCCGTGGTGCAATTCTACTTCGGTGCCCATTTTTACGTGGCCGCCTGGAAAGCGTTGCGGGCACGAGCCGGCAACATGGATTTGCTGGTTTCTTTGGGCACCTCGGCGGCGTATTTTTATAGCGTCTATCTGCTGTTTTTTGGTCCAGCGGATAGCCCGTTGTTTTTTGATTCAGCGGCGGGGGTGATGGCCTTTGTCACTTTGGGGAAATGGCTTGAGAAACGGGCCAAACGGTCCACAGGACTGGCGCTGGAAGCCTTAATGGCGTTGCGTCCCGAGATGGCGCAGGTAGAACGTGTCGGCGGTGAGTTGTGCGTACCCGTATCAGTGGTTGCCGTGGGGGATGTGGTGGTGGTCCGCGCTGGGGAAAGAATTCCGGTGGATGGGATAATCTTGAGCGGAACAGGCTCGGTGGATGAAAGTCTGTTGACGGGCGAGAGTATGCCTGTACTCAAAGAAACGGGAGAGAAAGTAACGGGAGGAGCCCTAAATCTTGACGGATTGCTGCGGATCCGGACCGCTGTCGTAGGAGAACAATCCACACTGAACCGTATCCTGGCGTTGGTGGATAACGCCCAAACGAAGAAAGCACCGGTTCAGCGCATCGTAGATCGCGTCGCTGAAGTTTTTGTGCCTGTGGTGTTGGGCGTGTCTGTGCTCACGTTTTTGGGATGGTGGGGCGTAACGGGGGAGTTTTCCCGTGCGCTGATTCCGGCGGTGGCCGTATTGGTGGTGGCTTGTCCCTGCGCTCTGGGATTGGCAACTCCCATTGCCATCATGGTAGGAACTGGAGTGGCAGCCCGTGCCGGCATTTTAATCCGGGATGCCGAGGCGTTGGAGCTGGCCCATCGTCTGGATGTGCTGGTGTTGGATAAAACCGGAACCGTGACTCAGGGGCAACCAACCGTTACGGCAATTCTTGCCGATGTCCTGAGTTCCGAAGAACTGCTGAGACTGGCTGCTTCTGCGCAGAGTGGGAGTACGCACCCCCTTTCTCGAGCAGTGAGCGCATGCGCACAAAATTTGGTTCTGTACCCTTTGGAGAACTTCGAGAATTTTATTGGTCGGGGCGTGGCAGCTTCCGTGAATGGGTGTCATGCCATGGTGGGCAACCGACGTTTGATGGCAGATCATCAGGTGTCCCTCGCAGGCTATGAATCCCGTGCGCAAGAACTGGAGCAGCAGGGGAAAACCATACTTTGGGTGGCCATCGATCAGAGCGTGCAGGGATTATTGGCTTTGCAGGATGAGTTGCGTCCAGGGGCCCGGGAAATGATTGATGCGTTGATTTCTCGGGGGATGGAAGTGCTCCTTTTGACGGGGGATCACCCGACCAGCGCAGCTGCCATTGCACGCGAGTTGGGGGTGACGCGGGTGGTGGCAGAAGCCTTACCTGCGGATAAGTTGCGGGAAATCGAGGAGATCAAGCGTGCCGGAAAAGTGGTGGGCATGGTAGGAGATGGCATCAACGATGCTCCGGCACTGGCCGCTGCATCGGTGGGGATTGCCATGGGGGGTGGCACGGATGTGGCTATGCAGGCTGCCAGCATTACGCTGATGCGCGGTGACCCGCTACTCATCGTTGACGCTCTGGATATTAGCCGGGCAACGTATGCCAAGATTCGCCAAGGGCTGTTTTGGGCCTTCTTATACAATGTCATCGGTATGTTAATGGCGGCCTTGGGTTGGCTCAATCCCATGGTGGCAGGGGCGGCAATGGCTCTGTCATCGGTCAGTGTGGTGACCAATGCATTATGGTTGCGGCACTGGCGTCCGGCTTCTCGGGCGTAGCCAAAAGGCTGCGCTGACGCGTGCTGGAAAGCAGACGATAATATGTCCTCAATTTTTCCAAAATCAATGATATTATGGGATAAGTTTCCTGCGGTTACGGGAGAACTCTCATCGGCAATCTGGCAAAGGTACCCATGCATCAGACCATGGGTCAGCAGTTGGTCTCGTTCACCACCAAAATTCTCAACGAGTTGGCACAAGGCCGGGCTTCAGAGGATTTGGCGAGGGAGGTTTGCCTGTTTGCTGAAGCCTGGTCAACCGGACGGGTAGCTTCCATCACCCAACTGGATGATCAGGGTCGGCTGCATGTGTTTTCAGCGCCCAGCGCTCCAGTATCGTTGATTGAAGAATTTTCGGGCTTGCGTCCCGGGCCCTATGCGGGTTCATGCGGCAATGTGGCGCATCGTAACGAACCGGTGATCGTCAGTGATATAGATCGTGATGCGCGGTGGGACGACTTGCGTACTGCGGCCAGTCACTGGAAGCTCAAGTCCTGCTGGTCCTGGCCGGTATGCCAGGATGGGAAAATCATTGGGACATTTGCGCTGACCGGAATGACCAAGGGTGACCCGGATGTGGATCAGCGTGCGTTGTTGGAAGCGTGTTCCTCCCTTGCCGGGATCGTTTTGGTGCATACCCTGGTGAAGCGCCAAGAGATCTCTCAGCGCCACCTCTATCGTGCATTGTTTGGTGCGGTAGAAGTGTTGATTCAGCATAAAAGCGAGCAGGAAATGACTCAGGCGCTGTGTGAGCGTCTGTCTGCCGATGCCAATTTCAGCGCGGTGTGGCTTGGTCGTCCGGCGCCAGATGATCGCTTTGAGGTGCTGGCCAAGGCGGGGGCGGGGATGATGCAAATTGTCGAAGCACGTCCCAGTTTGGTCGAAGCAGGGGATGATGCTCCATTGATTGTGCGTGCCTGGCGTCAGAAAAGGGCATTTTTTTCCAATGACGTACTGGCCGATGCCTCGCTGAAAAAATGGCATCCGACTTTCGCCAAAAACAGTTGGTCAAGTTTGCTTGCGGTGCCTGTCCTGCGTTCAGGGAAGCTTTGGGCCATTCTGGTATGGGCCTCTCCGAGCATCAATACTTTTGATCATCATACCGTTGATTTATGTCATCGCGTGGCCTCTCTGCTTGGGCAAAGTCTCGACGAGCACGATCTCAAGGCCAAGATTCGCGCCTTGCAGTTGGAGGAAGCGCAACTGGCACGTACTGACAGCTTGACGGGGTTACCCAATCGCTTGGCACTGGAAGAATATTTGCCAAAATCTCTGGCTCGGGCGGAACGACATCATCGGGTGGTGGCCGTGGGCATGATCGATCTGGATGATTTCAAGCCAGTGAATGACAAATATGGGCATGAGCTGGGAGATTTTCTGCTGCAGGGATTGGCTCAAAGATTTCAGACCAGCGTACGGGAATCCAACTTCATCGCCCGCCTCGGGGGCGACGAATTTGTGGTGGTGTTCGATGATCTGGACGATTCCCATGCAGCAGAGCAGCTGGAAGCCGCCGTGGCTCGGTTGCATCAGGCCGTGGAGACGCCATTTGATTTTGGTGAACAGGGTTTGGTGCGCATAGGTATGACCATGGGAGTGGTACTCTATCCGCAGGATGGCGAGAAACCCGAGGAATTATTGCGTTGCGCCGATGTGGCCATGTACCAGGCAAAACTGCATAAAGCCGATCGAACACGATGGTGGTATCAAGGGACGAATTCAGAGGAGCCATTTTCTGAGAGGGCTTTTGATCCTTTTGGAGAAGATGCCTGCGCGTTGCTGGCTGCGGTTCACCCCTATTTTTCTGTGGCTGCGGTGAATTTTTCTGATTCGTTTTATGCGGACTTGGCGCGAGAAAATGGCCCGGCAGAAATTTTGCAGGCATTGACTGCAGATGAACTGGAGCATCTCAAAAAGGCGCAGGCAGCGCATCTGACCAGTCTGCTGAATCCCGACAACACATTGCAGGGCATCACCAGAGAAGCTCGCCGCTTGGGAAAAATTCACGCACTGATCGGTGTGACGGGATCGTGGATGACTCGGGCAATGAGTTTGTACCGGGGTTTCTTGCGCTCTTATCTGGAAAACTTGTTACCCAACGAGCGCTATCGGGCGTTACGGGTGGCCGATGCGCGTCTGCAGTTGGATATTGAAGTTCAGCTCGATCTGATGCAAAAAGTCACGGATAGTTATAACCTTTACCTGTCCCATCCCTTGGACCACATTCACTCTCGATGGTTGGAATCGGCACAGGCCGAATTGGACGCCTTGGCCAAATTGCCCGGGATTCTTGTGGCCCAGGTGTTACGTCCCATGGCCAATGGAATTTTTGCCACAGAATTGGATGCTGGAGAGAAAGCGAGAGAACTGGATGCAGTATTGCATCTTCCCGGTATGCGGCCAGTGCTGGATACCCGCGCTCCTGCAGGGCATGGATTGATCGCACGAGCTTGGCACAGTGGCCAGGTACAGCATACGGATGATTATGGGCGGGATGATCGGACCAAAACGTGGCAAGAAGCCTTCAAACCTCTGGGAGTGCGCAGTGCGTTGGCAATTCCCGTGCGTGGTGCGCGGGAAATGGAATTCGTGTTGATTGTTTTAGGGGAATGGCCGCATCAA
>JAAGNR010000028.1 GCA_010435995.1 Ferrovum sp.
GACCTGCGGATTAACAGTCCGTCGCTCTACCGACTGAGCTATCAGGGAACATCAAAGAAATCTATTTTACCAGAGGAGCAAAGCCTGATCAAGAGCTCAGCCCCATACCTTGTCAATTATCCTCGTCAATAGCAATACTCGCTGCCATCAAAGTTCCGGAGGACGAAGTTAATAAACAATCCACAGTCACTCCGTTGGCAAACCCCGTAGGCAATGATGCAGAACCAACTTGAACGGGTTGACCATTCAAGTTGAAACTCTGTGTGGGCGAGTTATAACCATAGACAACCCCACTTGCCCGAATCAGATTTGAACCTAATCCGACGGGCGAAAGATTCCAAAAATTCACCCCATAGACAGAAAGCGTCCCATCAGCATTCTGCGTGGCTTCGATTTCCACGAGGGCACCATTAACCAGATTTGCTGCTGCTCCATTGGTATAAGATACCTCCGAAGAAAGAGAAACTTGTTTATGGCTGCCATTGGGAAGCGTCAGGGTAAGGGTTGCTCCCCCAGCGGGATTGTACCCGCCGACCGTTCCGATATAGTCCACGACTTCGTTGACGGGAGGCGCTGAATACACGGTAATCTGCGAAGCCAATACGGTGTTGCCTACGATGGATCCCGTCACGGAAATAAAGTCATCCTCCACCAGAGTGCTCAAACTCTGAGGCGATCCATTGGAGTTCACAACCTGTGTCGCCGTATTGGTGACGACCGATACTCCGCGAACAGAAAAGTTGGCACTGGTAATAAATTCCGTAATGGTTCCCGAGAGGGAGATTGCGCCATTGATTGCCGGCGCATAGGGTAGAATTTTTTGTGCCGTGATGGCCCCTGAAGCTGAGTTGACTGTCCCAGACACAGTCACATACTCCCCATCTGACAGCAGGGTGGTTCCCGCCAAATTGGCAGACAGCAAGATGGGACAACCCGCCACCTGAAACTGTGACCCACTCCACTGACTGACCAAACCAGATAACGTCACGGTTCCCGCACTCCCGGCGAACGAGTACACCTGAATCGCTCCCGCCACCTGAGGCGACGGACTTTGAGGAGCGACACTCCAGACATTGACCCATTGGCCATTGGATAAGGTGTTTGGTGTCGTCGAATAATTCGGGACCAAGGAACTCCAGATAGTGCTCCCAGTGTAGCTGAAGGATATTCCATTGACCTGAAATGTTTTATGCGCAATGTCGAGATTGCTCACCTCACCAGTCACCCGAGTCACGCTGTTGATCACCGGTTTCAAACGTACCAAGCTGGCTTGAATATAGGGCATGCCTCCAGCGGTGACGGCCGGGGTCCCATGTACCAGCACCTGGTCGCCTACCGATATGCTCAATAGCCCATTACTATAACCAAGGAAATATGTCTCGGGAACTGTAACCGAAGTGGATGAATTAACCACCACCGTCATTCCGTTTACTGTAAATGAATTCGTCGCCAGGCTGATCGCCGAGACGGAGCCCACCAGTTCGGGATCAATCAACACCGCACTGGGATTTCCCTGGCTATCCAGTTGAATATCCAGTTGAGCTCCAAGGGGAACTTTTATGGCGCTGACCGTTGCATCGACACTGGTCAGAGATTCAGACAGATAGTGCGGGGTAGCACTGTTGAAAGCGGTGCCGTCCATGATCAAACTGCCGAACCCCGTCACTGTACCAGCAACGACACCAGTTCCACCAGTGCCTACGCCTCCAGCAACCTGAGTTCCCCCTCCGCCACACGCAGTCAGAAGAAAAAGTGAAAAAAATATGGTCGACAATGCATAACGTAAGGACCTACGCATTTTCCGTGCATCGGTCGCAGAAATCCCCCCCTTCATGGGAGCGGATCTTGATCGACCGGACTCCCTGTGGAGCAACCGGTGGGGGTATCGTCGCCAATAAATTCATCCCAGAAATAGGCTCCGAAGCGCATGCGTTGCGTGGCCTGGGGAAGGCCTTTATCCTGTTCGTAAAGACGGCTGCACTCCCCTATCATCTCGGCACGACACTGAACCCATAATTTCTGCGCCAGCAGCGCGAGTTTTTGAGTCGATTCAGCAGTCAGATCGGCGGCAAAGACCCCTTGTTCCAAGCGAGAGGGAGATTCCACAATATTATTCACAGCACTGGCGACATGATCTGCCAAATTACCAGCAAAGAGCTCAAGCAACTCTACCGACCCCGGGGGCGGTACAAACCCGCGCGGAGAAGGAAAAACCCAGTCGAGGCCCTGGCGTTTCTTTACGCTAACCAACCCCAACCGTATCATTTCAGACAAGACCGTGTAAGGATGCACATCTTGCGTGATTTGACGCACCAAGGATTCAAAGGAATGCTCTCCGCCAATTCTTGGCAAAGGCTTGGGTTTCTTGAAGCGATCACGATAGACAGGGTTTTGTGTCCAGTGAGAAAACACCTGACTGCTCAGTGAGACCTTGCGAGCGATTCGCTCTCCCATGCCATTTTCGCGCCAATAGCGAACATCCTTGCGGTGCACGCCACTGAGCAAACTCAGTGCCGAATCGGTTTCCCGGCTGCGAGTACGCTGCAATTCGACCTGAGCCTGTTCGATGAATGTTTGCTTGAGAACTGCGGCAAAACGCACGTAATCCACGCCACAACTCAGGAGGAGTCGCACCAAAGGCGCCATGATATGCGTCACCGCTTCCAGAACATCGTCCGTAGCTGGAAGAGATTCACTGTGCGCACAAGTATCAGGTAGTTGACGCGGTGGTCTGCCCATGGAGGATATGAATGTATTAGAAAAAATATAGATCTATAGAGAGTATATTTTATCAGATTACGGAAGGAGGCGTGGCTTTACTCCCCATTAATTTTGCAGGCCATGCCTCGAGGAACAAAGCGGTGGTTACTCTGTTCGATCATCCCCATGAAGGTATTTATAATGGAATTATGGCCAAGGATAGAATTAACGGCTCCTGCTCGTTGACGGCGAAAGCATCCAATGTCACTGTCACGGACTGCAGGATTTTCTCGAAACCGGCTTCCGACTGAGAGACGCTATAACAAGGTCGGGTTTGAATGCGACAGGAAACGTTGCAGCCGAGAGTCACCTGCCCGCGCAATACCTCATCACGCAACATCAGTTGGGACACGGATTCCAAGGTCAGAACATCGCCAAACCCACCTAAAATCTTCCCATTGTTTTCAAAACGACCGGCCGGACCATCGCAACTGGGCATGACCAGATTCAGTTCCACCGCCAACCCGTTCAGGGATGAGGTGGTCGGCCCCGGAGTATAGGTCACCAGCAGAGCCTGGGAGAGCAACGAGAAACTCTTGATCATCCCCGCCCAGTTCAGGGTCTGGCAATGGAACGAAGCCGTCAGAGAAGTATCCGACATGGCCGATTCTGGAACATACTCCAGGGGTGCATGTATTGGAGCCGCAGTCACATAATCCGTGAACAACGCTCGGCGTACGCTATCCACGGTCATATCCTCTGGTCCAATGACATCCTTGAATGCCACTCGGTCATGAGGATTGGCCAACCCAGAGGATTCCTGAGGGAGCGTGGGTTGTTGCGTCATTTTGTCATGATAATGTTCGGCCTGGCGTGTCAGGGTATCAGCGAAATTCTGCCGCAGCTGATAGCTGTCCAACTCCAATACATGGGCTGGGCCTGAGCCAGCTACAATGACTTGCAAAAGCTCATTATGAATCAAGGTTTCATCATAACCATCCAGATTAAAATCTCGGCGTTCCTGGGGGGGGCGAGGCGCAATCGTATCCAGATCCCGCTCCAACTCAATCAATGCAGCATACAAAGCCCGACGCAGATGAGGCAGGTAAAGTCCACCAAACAATCCATGCCAATAAGCATCATTGGCCTGGGACTCATAGAGAAGACGGCGACGTTCTGCGGTTTGAGCGGCCACATCGAGCGCGTGGAAACGCTGCGACAGACCGAGCATACGTTTGTGCAGATGATTGGCTTCCGGGTAACGCATCATGAAGTTGCGCCAGATTCCCCCGCGAATGAAGGGACGATCCTCCGTATAACGATTCTCCCAACGTGAACGCTCTACCATCGCCGAGAAACGGCGCGCTGCGGAAGCGGGTAAGGTCCATTCGTTCATTTCTATATAAGATGTAGTAGGCAAATACACCGGTCCACGGGTATGGCTCTGGGCATGATATTGAGCAAAAGTCATGGGACTGATGATATCCGAACTCAATACCCCACGAATGAATTGCTCGAGCCAACCCTTTTCATACACCCACTCATAGGTCTCTGGCCATATTCCGAATTTCTCAATATCATCGAAGTAAATTCCCGCATCCAGTTTGTTTTCTTTAGCTAGGGACTCAATGTAAGAAACGACTTCCGAGGCCGGTGTAAATGGAATCTTGTACCGTAAACTTTCGGCAATGGGAAAGATATCGAGTGGTTCCCCCCCCTCCTCCGTCGTAAAATATCCTTGCAGAGTGGCTGAATCCTGCCCAGCACACAGAAAGTGATAATCGTCCACGGTGACATAGCGCACACCACTCTGTCTCAAGGATGGCACGACAGAGGACTCCCAGACACGTTCGGTCAGCCAAGACCCCCGAGGAAGATCACCGCCAAAGAATTCTTGAATACGTTCGGAAAGAAAACGTATCTGACCAACCCGATCAACTTCGGGAATAGCTGCAAGTACAGGTTCAGCGTAGCCTGCCGTAAAAAGCTCAACTTGCCCACGGACTACCATGGTTTTCAATAACTCCATGTCGTCACGATGATGCTCGATTAAATAATCCAGTAACCAACCACTAAAGTGCACGCTGCAGGGAAACTCGGGAAATTGAGCGAGCAGGTGCAGAAAAGGACGATAGCAACGGTGATGGGCATCTTCCATGACGGCAGGAAAATTTCCCACCGGTTGATGAGCATGGACACCAAGGAGAAGCGCGATTTTTTTTGACATGGCTGGATTAGAGGTTTGGGATTCGGAATCAGTAAGAAGTGCGCCGCATAGCGCCCCCCGCTTCATGGCCTCGTGCACCCTGGCTGAGGGGATGAGAAAGTAAGGTGGGTGGCTCTACCCCCATCAGGAGATAAAGATTGGTCAGATTGAGACGGTATAATTCATCGAATGTCCGCACACTGTCCGCATTGTTGTAGTCCCCAAACCACCAAAACCAATCGGAGCCTTCACACACCGACAGTTGACGGGTGGCTAGAACCTGCTGCGTTGCCGATAATGTGGCAACTCGGTGGTCGTAACACTCTTTGGCTTTCACCAGGAGATCCCAGGCAGCATTTTTATAGGCGTCACCCATCCAGGTGGTCAGGGAGCCATACACCCAACTTCCCGCCACCATCTGATTCAACGGGGCGGCTCGAGTGACTTTGGCGGAATGAGCAGCAAAAGTGGTGGTGCGGATAAAGGCATGTTCCGTCAACAGCTGGTAGAGATGGTCAAGAAAATAAAATCCATTGTAGGGGTAATACTCCCATGCGTTTTCCCCGTCGAGAATGACGGTGACCACCTGATCATGAGTGGCAGGGCCAGCATGGTAAATCGCTTCCAGTTGCGCGACAAAATCCTGCGCTGCCGCACCGCTTTCCCACTGGGCATAGTCAAAGCCGATGCGATCCGACAAGCGATCATCACGAAAGTAGCACAGAATGCTACCGTGCTTTGAGGTATGAAGATAGGGTTGATAGAGCCATGCAGACTTCTCAGGCACTGTTTGCCCCCAAGACAAACGCAAACTGTTAGCCAATACGGTTTCGCTGCTCGCCGTCCAGCGAAACCCCTGATCTGCCAGAATATCCAGACTTTCTGTAGACAAGGCCCCTTCTCCTGGCCACACCCCACGAGCGGATTGCTCGAAATGGGTCTGATAGGAAGCTTGGGCCTCGCGCACCTGAGCCACGGCACGCGCTGCCCCACCCGGATACGCAGGGGACATGGGGAGTGCCAGATGGGGAACAGCTTCCCGCGCCGCATTGAAATCCAGCAACAGGGGCATGATGGGATGATAGGCGGGGGTGGTGGACAGCTCCACCCGACCCGTGGCCTGAAGCGCCCGATAACGCGGGAGAATTTGCGTCAGCAAAGTACCGATCAGGGCATTGAGTTCATGTCGATCTTCCAGGGTAAAGCCTTTTCCCTGGGTCATCAGGCGCGCCACCAAAGGCTCGGAACGACGCACACTTTCTCCCAACCATGCCAGGTGATACCACACCAAAAGGTCGGCCAGAAACTGACCGGAAACATAGAGCCCCGGTTCCACCTCATCTTGCTTCATGCGCTGAACCCAGTCACGCAGCAGCCGATAGGGTGGGAATGGATCGATCATCTTGGGGGCATGGCAACGAAGGCAGGCGTCAATCAGACGCTGACGATCGGTACCTGACAAATCATCGAGGTGGGCAGATTGTAACCACTGAAGTAAAGGATCATGCCACACCCCGGCGGCATATTGGCGCGCATAATCGTCCAGTTGGTCCACCAGAGAGGGGACCAGATTGACTACGGCAGACATGTCAGGATGCCGCTCCAGATGAGCGGCCATGTCGGTATAGTCCTTCAGGGCATGAAGGTAGGTCCAGGGCATTTCGAAGCGTTGCGTCAGGGCATGACGGTAATCCGGTTGATGCATGTGCCAGCATAAGATGAGCTGCAATTTACGTCGCTGAACCATGGGACCTCAAGACAAATTGGATATCGATGAATCAAAATCAACCGAGATGATAGTTTCTCTGGTTGAGCATTTCTGCGGTAATCAGGGTAATTCCTTTTTCGGAAATATAAAAACGTTTTAGATCTTCTTCGGGATTTATCCCCGCCACCAGTCCGTCAGGGATGATGCATCCTCGGTCTACCACGACTCGTTTGAGTATGGCATTTTCCCCCACGCGTACATTGGGCAGAATGACACTGTCTTCTACCAAAGCATTGGCATTGACCCGAACATCAGAAAATAGCACGGAACGGCGCACTACCCCCCCGCTGATGATATTGCCTCCGGAAATCAGGGAATCTACGGCATAACCCCGACGCCCATCTTCGTCAAACACGAACTTGGCTGGGGGAAACTGCTCCTGATAGGTCCAGATGGGCCAGTTTTTATCATAGAGATTCAAATCTGGAATGACTTTGGTCATTTCCATATTGGCTTCCCAATAGGCATCTATGGTCCCCACATCACGCCAATAGGGAACAATATGGGATTCACCCACGCAACTTTCTTCAAAAGGATGGGCAAATACCCGATGTCGTGGAACCAGCCAAGGAATCAGATCATGTCCAAAATCGTGAGTGGAATCCGGATCCTCGGCATCGCGACTCAGTTGATCGAAAAGAAAATCGGCGCTGAAAACATAGATCCCCATGCTGGCCAGAGCACGACTCGGATCATCCGGCAGGCCGTTGGGATGGGCTGGTTTTTCGTCGAAAGCGATGATGCGACCTTCGGTGTTCACCGTCATGACACCAAATCCCGAAGCTTCGGCGACGGGCACGGTCAAACAGGCTATGGTCATGTCAGCCTGAGTGCTGACATGGGCAGCAAGCAGCTTACCATAATCCATTTTATAGATATGATCACCTGCCAGAATGATAATGTGTCGCGGTTCATGACCGCGCAGAATGTCGATATTCTGATACACCGCATCAGCCGTACCTTTGTACCACTCCTCCTGAATGCGTTGTTGTGCTGGAAGCAATTCAACAAATTCATTGAACTCCCCACGCAAAAAACTCCAGCCATGCTGGATATGCTGTATCAAACTGTGAGCTTTGTACTGAGTGACCACCCCAATCTGCCGTATGCCGGAATTGATACAGTTCGACAAGGGGAAATCTACAATACGGAATTTACCGCCAAACTGGACCGCCGGCTTGGCCCGCCATTTGGTCAAGTCCTTGAGACGAGACCCTCTACCCCCAGCCAGTATGAGGGCCATGCTGTTTTTGGTCAGGACGCTGATGAAACGTTCAGAGGCAATGTCTCGAGGGCTCATAATGTGCTCCTGAAAGGAAGGTAATCAAAAATTGAAATATCGCTGCCTACTAATGGTGATTATAATGGATTACCCTCGACAAATAAGTTACGGTGCGTAAATATGCCTCCTCATTATAACGATAGCGCCCTCGAAAAAATTTTGCAGGCGCGCCACCACGATCCTTTTGACACTTTAGGGATCCACCTCAACAGTCATGGTAAATGGGTTTGGCGCATTTTTCTGCCCTACGCCCAGAAGGTTGAGGTTTTTAATGGCGTCTCCTGGGATCCCGCCAACCGTATCCATGAGCAGGGAATGTTTCGTTGGAGCGGGGTGAATCGCCCCCCCTCCCCTGGGCGTTTGCGCTATGAACAAGATGGGCATTGGCAGGAAATTTTTGATCCCTATACTTTTCTTCCTCTGCTCAGCACCCACGATCTGCATCTCTTCAGCGAAGGACGTTTGCAGCAACTGTACCGCATGCTGGGAGCTCACCCACTTACCGTAGAGGGCGTTCCGGGCGTGTGCTTTGCCGTCTGGGCCCCTAACGCCGAACGGGTCAGCGTCGTGGGCGATTTCAATCGTTGGGATGGTCGTCATCACCCCATGCGCGGACGCGGACCCAGCGGCGTTTGGGAACTCTTCATTCCACAGGTTGCGGTGGGTCACTTCTATAAGTTTGAAATCCGTAACCGTCAACACGGCTCGATTCATCTCAAAACCGATCCCTGTGGCGTCAGTTTCGAGTCCCGCCCTGGCACAGCCGCCGTCGTTACCTCACCTTCGGCCCATGTCTGGGAAGATGATGCATGGATGACTCAACGCCATCAGTGGGACTGGTTGCACCAACCCATGAATATTTACGAGATTCATTTGGGCTCATGGCGCCTCTCTCCCCAGGGGAATTTTCTCTCGTTTCGCGAACTGGCCGACCAACTGATCCCCTACGTGAAGGATTTGGGATATACCCATATTGAATTACTCCCCGTCAGCGAACACCCCTTGGATGAATCCTGGGGATACCAGATCACCGGATATTTTGGGGTGACTCGACGCTTCGGTACCCCCGATGAATTCCGTGATTTTGTGGATCGCTGTCATCAGGCAGGAATCGGCGTCCTGCTGGATTGGGTCCCCGGCCATTTCCCCAAGGATGACTTTGCTCTGGCCCGTTTTGATGGTAGTGCATTGTATGAGCATGAGGATCCCCGTCTGGGAGAACACCAGGATTGGGGCACCTATATCTTTAATTATGGACGCAATGAGGTCCGTGGGTTTCTCCTTGCCAATGCCCATTACTGGCTGGCAGAATTTCATCTGGATGGACTGCGGGTGGATGCAGTGGCCTCCATGCTGTATCTCGATTATTCGCGGGAAGCTGGACAGTGGATTCCCAACCGTTATGGTGGTCGAGAAAATCTTGAGGCCCTGAGCTTTCTGCAGGAAATGAACCGCATGGTTCATGAACAGTTTCCTGGGGCGCTGACCATTGCCGAGGAATCCACCGCATGGCCTATGGTGTCACGCCCCCTGTATGTCGGTGGATTAGGCTTTTCCATGAAGTGGAACATGGGCTGGATGAACGATACCCTATCCTACTTCACCAAAGACCCCATCTATCGCCAACATCATCAGAATGTCCTGACCTTTGGGCAGCTCTACGCCTATACGGAAAACTTTGTACTGCCTTTTTCCCACGACGAAGTGGTTCATGGCAAAAAATCCCTACTGGACAAAATGCCGGGGGACGCCTGGCAACGATTTGCCAATTTGCGTTTACTGTTTATCTACCAAATGACCTGTCCCGGCAAGAAACTCAACTTCATGGGCAATGAATTTGGTCATGGAACCGAATGGCAAGTCAAGAAAGGTTTGGACTGGGCTCTTCTGGATCGTCATTGGCATCAGGGTATACTACAATTGTCCCGTGATCTCAATCATTTGTATCGAGAATCTGCAGCATTATACGAACAAGATTTTGATCATGAGGGATTTCAGTGGATCGACTGTAATGACCATGCCCAATCCATACTCAGCTATCAGCGCCTCAGCCGCACAGGCAAGCGCATGATCATTGTGATGAATTTCACCCCGGTGCCCCGCTACCACTATCGGGTGGGCGTTCCTTTTGGCGGCGAGTATCGCGAACGGATCAACAGCGATGCAGCACTGTATGGCGGTAGCAATCAGGGGAACCAGGGCCGATTGTGGAGCCGACCGGAACCTTGGAACGGCCAATCCCATTCGGTCCAGCTAACCATTCCCCCTCTCTCCGGACTTATTCTCGAGCCTTTGAATGATTAATGCACTCCTTGAACTTGTACAAGAGATCCTATGAATACACTTACCCAGTCGGCCGCCTGGCAAGCCTTACTCAACCATCGTCAGGATTTTAATCGAACTTCCTTACGGCAACTTTTCGCCCAAGATACACAACGCTTCCAGCGCTTTTCCCTGCAAGCAGGGCCGTTATTTCTGGATTATTCCAGAAACCACCTAATGTCTGAGACCCTCGATCTTCTGACTCAACTGGCGCAGCAGGCCGGCTTACCTGACATGATCGATGCCATGTTTTCTGGAGAACCCATCAATTCTACGGAACACCGTGCGGTACTCCATACCGCCTTGCGTGACCCGTATTCCGCCCCCATTCGGGTACACGGACAGGATGTGACACCCCTGATCGAAGCGGTTTTGGAACGGATGGAATCCTTTGTCCATCAGGTCCGCTCTGGGGAATGGCGGGGTTTCACTGGGTTACCCATCACCGATGTGGTCAATATCGGGATAGGCGGTTCGGACCTGGGTCCGGCTTCGGTCATCGCCGCCTTACCTGGCGACTGTACTGGGCCACGTGTCCATTTCGTGTCCAATGTGGACGGTGCACAACTCACCTACACCTTGCGCCACCTCAACCCGGCACAGACCTTGTTCATCATTGCTTCAAAAACCTTTACTACGCAAGAAACGTTGCTCAATGCCCATTCTGCCCGTGCCTGGTTTATGCAAACCGCTGGCGATGCCTCTTTTGTAGCACAACATTTCGTTGCCCTGTCCACCAACGAAACCGAAGTTAAGCGCTTTGGCATCGACCCACGGCACATGTTTGAGTTTTGGGATTGGGTCGGGGGCCGTTATTCCCTTTGGTCAGCCATCGGTTTATCCATCGCCCTGGGCATTGGCATGGAAAAATTCAGGGAGTTATTGGCGGGCGCCAGTATCATGGATGAGCATTTCCGGAGCGCGCCATTAGCCCAGAATATGCCTGTTGTGATGGGTTTGATCGGGGTTTGGTACATCAATTTTTTCGGCGCGCAAACCCATGCCATCCTGCCCTATGATCAGGGTCTGGAACGATTCGTCGCACACATCCAGCAAGTCAGCATGGAAAGTACCGGAAAATCTGTGACGCTCAAGGGTGAATCCGTGGACTACGCCACCGGCGCAGTGGTGTGGGGCGGTGCTGGAACCAACGGACAACATGCCTATTATCAGTTGCTCCATCAGGGAACCACTCTCATCCCCGCCGATTTCATCATCCCCCTCCAAAGCCGCGCTCCCTTGGGGACGCATCATCAACTTCTCATGGCCAATGTATTGGCTCAAGGTGAAGCCCTGATGCGCGGTAAAACCGCCGATGAAGCACGCCAGGAACTGCTGGCACAGGGCCTGACCGAACCCGATATTACGGCCTTACTGCCCCATAAGGTCTTTCCCGGAAACCGGCCCAGCAATACCCTGACCATGTCCTCTCTGACACCCTATACCCTGGGAGCTTTGTTGGCCCTGTATGAACATCGGACGTTTGTCCAGGGAGTTGTCTGGAATATCAATACCTTTGATCAATGGGGCGTGGAACTGGGCAAACAGTTGGCCCGTCTGATCGAACCGGAACTGGCTTCAGGCAAGCTCTCAGGAACCCACGATGCCTCCACGGCAGGCTTGATCAGCCGTATTCTTGACTCCCAAGACCCCCACCACTGAGGGCGCCATGAAAATTCTGTTTATCACTTCCGAAATCCATCCTTTGGTCAAAACGGGAGGGTTGGCCGATGTTGCCCGCGCCCTTCCCATGGCCCTGCATCACCTGGGAGATGACATACGCATTTTATTGCCAGGGTATCGTTCGGTGATGCCCCATTTGTCCAACCCGATCGTGGTCGTAGATTCATTCCCCTACGGATTATTGCCAGCGGAAGCGCGCTTGCTGTCCACTACCCTGCCAGATTCGCCACTGCCCTTATGGGTTCTTGATTGCCCCGCCCTCTTCGATCGCTCTGGAGGACCCTATCAGACAGATGAAGGGGTGGACTGGGCTGACAACCCTCAGCGCTTTGCCGCCTTGAGTCAGGTGGGGGCATGGCTCGCGTCGGCCCAGAATGGGCTGTCCTGGACGCCCGACATCGTCCATTGCAATGACTGGCAAAGCGCCTTGACTCCGGCTTTGCTCAAGTTCCAAGGCAATCCTACCCCCAGCGTACTGACCATTCACAATCTGGCATTTCAAGGTAATTTTGCTCCGGAATGGGTCTCCCTCCTGAACCTGCCTGCCAGCGAGTTTCACCCCGAGAGTCTTGAGTTCTATGGCCAGCTGTCTTTTCTCAAAGCAGGACTGGTCCATGCCCACCATATCACCACCGTCAGTCCGCGCTATGCACGCGAGATTCAAACGCCACAATTGGGCTGCGGACTCGATGGGTTGCTGCGCCATCGGCGCCACTCTCTGAGCGGAATTCTGAACGGCATCGATGAGCTGTGGAACCCCGATACCGACGCCTGTTTGCCCTTTGCATACAGTGTCACCCGCCTCTCCGGCAAGAAAAAGACCAAAGAGTATCTACAGAAAAGACTGGGGCTACCCATCGATCCCAAATGTTTTATGGTGGGGTTGGTGAGCCGTCTGACCGAACAGAAAGGGATCGATCTGCTTCTGGATTCCTTGGAAAGGCTACTGGAATATCCGGTGCAAATCGTCATTCTGGGCAGTGGCGATGCCGAAATGGAACGGCGTTTGGCCCATTGGAGTTCGCGCACGCCGCAGCAGTTGCATGTCTCCCTGGGCTTTAACGAGGCCTTGTCTCATCAGATCATTGCGGCGTCCGATCTATTCCTCATGCCTTCCCGTTTTGAACCCTGTGGGCTGGCACAAATGTATGCCATGACCTACGGTACCCCACCGCTGGTTCATCGCACGGGAGGTCTGGCCGATACCGTGGTGCCCTGTCACATCACGCCTACGGGAGTCAGCGGCACGGGATTTGTCTTTGAAATCGCCCATATGAACGATTTCAAAGAGGCTTTTTACCAAGCCTATGATGCTTTCCAGGACAAAAAGCACTGGCTTCAATTACAAAAGAACGGGATGAAACAGGACTTCCGCTGGAATAAAGCCGCCACAGAATACCAGGACATTTACCAAAGCCTGCTCAAATAAGACTTTCCCCCCTGTTTTCAGGGGGGAAAGTCTTATTACAACCAGGTCATCAGACCCAGTTCAAATCCATGGGTCAGATTTTCATGGTAGGGATAGACACGAATCCGGTAATCCAGCTGGCCACACAGACCGGGTTGAAGTTCCAGACCGAAGAGATGTTCCGATGAACCCGGTTCCACCGGCCCACGACATTGGAACTGAAACGGAGGAAGCACCGGGACTCCACTGCGATTGATGGACCGATTCAGCAGCAGTTCCACGCACACGTCCGTTTGCGACAACCCCTGCAAGTCCACGGCCACTTCGATTTGCATGGAACTGCCAAACTTGATGCGTTTCTGCGGTGCGTCCACCCGGCGGATTTTTACGCCATTCCAGCGTGCGCGCACCTTCTCTTTCCACTGCGCAATGGTTTTTGCGAGCATGCCCTGCCCTTCCATATAGCGATGTCCCTGGCCCACCGCAGGAACATAGAAATGATCGAGATACTCATCGAGCATTCGCCCTGTATTGAAGTGCGTCAGAATGCTCACCATGGAGGATTTGGATTTGGCGACCCAACCCGGGGAATAGCCAAACTTGCTGCGATCATAGTACAGCGGAACTACCTGATCCTGAATGATTTCATACAGAGTGCGGGCGTCTTCCCAATTACGCTGGGCTTCATCCAGATCGTTGGGCGCAGGGCGAATGGCCCAGCCATTATTGCCGTCATAACCTTCTCCCCACCAACCATCGAGCACGCTCAGATTGATGGTGCCATTGACCCCGGCTTTCATCCCGGAAGTCCCACTGGCTTCCAGGGGATAGGTTGGCGTATTGAGCCACACATCCACCCCGGCCACCATGCGCCGAGCCAATCCCATATCATAGTTTTCCAGCAAAAGAATCTTGTCCTGAAACTCGGGCATGGCAGCCACGTCATGAATGCGACGAATCATGGCCTGACCCGGAACATCCGCAGGGTGGGCCTTGCCCGCGAAAATGAAGAGGACGGGGCGTTCTGGATCCAGCAAAATCTGGCGCAACCAGTTCAGATCACTGAACAGCAAATCGGCACGCTTGTACGTCGCAAAGCGTCGGGCAAAACCGATGGTCAGGACATTCGGTTCATGCATATCAGCATATTTGAGCAGCCTTTCCATATGCGCATCATCGCCCAGGTTGCGCTGATATTGGGCAGCCACCCGTTCGCGCACCGCATGCAGCATTTGTGACTTGAGGGATTGGCGCACGCTCCAGTAGAGATGATCGGGGATTTCATGCACCCCTTTCCAGAACGAACGATCAGAAAGGCGACCGCGCCATTCTCCGCCGATGAATCGGTCGAACAAATCACCCCACTCACGCGCCAGGAAAGTCGGCACATGAATCGCATTGGTGACATACGCCAAGGGGTTTTCATGGGTGGGAATTGCGGGCCAGAACCCAGCGCAGATCTGTGCGGAGACATCCCGATGAATGCGCGACACCCCATTCTGAAAACGGGACCCCCGCACCGCCAAAGCCGTCATATTGAATTCCGAATGCCCTTCTCCCGGGTCGTTGCCCAAATTCAGCAAGTGCTCGAGGGGCAGGTGCAATTCAGGACACATGGCGCCAAAATAATGAGCCACCATGTCACGAGGAAAATGATCATGCCCTGCCGGAACCGGGGTATGGGTGGTAAATACGGTATTGGCAGCCACGGCTTCGATGGCGGTGCCGAAATCGAAGCCTGAGCGTTGTACCAGAGTCCGTACCCGTTCGAGAATCATGAAAGCGGCGTGGCCTTCATTGATGTGCCATACCGTAGGCTTGATTCCCAATTTTTCCAACGCGCGCGTACCGCCAACGCCGAGGATGATTTCCTGCTCGATACGAATCCGTCGATCTCCCCCATACAAGCGATGGGTGATCTCGCGATCATCGGGATGGTTTTCTGGCAGTTCCGTGTCCATCAGATAAATCTTGACATTGCCAACCCGTGACCACCAGACCTTTACCTGCACTGGGCGCGGCCCCACCATGACGGTCACTTTGATGTCATTGCCATCCGCATCCAGAGCCGCATGCACCGGCAATTCGTCTACATCGGAATCGTAGTTCAAAGCGATTTGCCGACCACTGCGATCGATATTCTGCGTAAAGTACCCTTGTCGATAAAGCAATCCCACGCCGACGAAGGGTAAGCCAATATCGCTGGCTGCCTTGCAGTGATCTCCCGCCAGAATTCCCAGACCACCGGAATATATGGGGAAACTTTCATGGAAGCCAAATTCGGCACAAAAATAAGCCACCATATTACCGCTGGGCAATTTATGGGGTTTGCGCAGCAGTTCATTATGGTAGGTATCGTAAGAAGACAATACCCGATAATACGCAGACAGGAATGCCTGATCTTCAGCCGCTTCATTGAGCCGATATTCGTCTACACGACGCAAGAAGCGAATGGGGTTGGACCCGACCAATTCCCACAAACGGGGATGCATGCGGGCAAACAAGGTACGTGCGGAACGGTCCCAGCTGTACCAAAGATTGTAAGCCAACTCTTCCAGACGATTCAATTTTTCGGGAATTCTGGGGCTGTTCTCCACCACAAAACAAGTGCCGGGCAACTGACCATTTTCCATATTCTTTCTTTCCTTGATTAACGAGGGGGAGATGGATCTCGACGTCAAAAAATTTGCAGAATCCGAGGCATTTTAATCTCTAATGGTTAGGATTATAGCGTCAATCGTGACCGTGACACCGCTTTGCCATAAGAGCGGAATAAATTTAAAAATCCACGGGAGTCGCTTTACTCTCTATCTGGGAGCCTTTGCGCGCGCGCATCAGGGTATAACGTACCAGTTGTGTCGCGTTCAGGGTGATATCCACTCCCTTGCCCGAGCGGGTTTCCCCGCGCAGGACCAACCCCCGGGAAGGATCGATGAGGGTCACCGCACGCAATGTATCCCCCTTACCCAATGCCATAAGAATCACTCCCCGCCCGCGTGGCAGAATTTTCAGTTCATCCACGGGAAATACCAGCAATCGTCCACCCATGGACAATGCTGCCACATGGGTCAGTCCTTCTGCAAAGCGGACTGGACACAGCGGGGTTTCTCCCTCTTCCAGGGTCAGAAATGCCTTGCCCCCACGCACTTTAGACAGGAGATCTTCGCCTTTCACCACAAAGCCATTGCCACCGCTGCCGGTCACCAACCATTTGTCCTCAGGTAAGGAACCAAACATCTGCACCACCTTGCTACCGGCGGGCAAGTCGATGAGGCTGGTCAGGGGAATGCCGTCGCCCCGCCCTCCAGGAATGTCAGCAGCGCGCAGGGTGTAGACCCGTCCCTGGGTATCCAGAAGTAACAATGGATGGATACTTCGCGTCTCGATCACAAAGCGAGGGGCATCACCCGATTTGTACGTGAACTGGGCGGCATCCAGGTGATGTCCCTGACGTGACCGCACCCATCCTTGGGTAGACAGGGTCACCGTCAGAGGTTCGTCCAACACCGGGGTCTCGAGGGTAGCGAAAGATTGAGCCTCCATACGGGTGCGACGGGCATCACCAAAGGTTTTGATGTCGGCTGCAATTTCCTTCTTGAGCAATCGGGTTTGGGCATCACGCCCCGAGAGGATGCGTTGCAACCCCTTTTCTTCCTGGCTCAGACCGGCGATTTCCTGATCGATCCGGATTCCTTCAAGACGGGCCAATTGACGCAAGCGAATTTCCAGAATGTCGTCGGCCTGGATTTCACTGAGGTCATAGCGTTCCATCAAATCTACTTTGGGATCATCCGCTTCCCGTATCAGCCGGATGACCTCATCAATATCCAGCAAAATCCGCTGCCGTCCCTGAAGAATGTGCAGGCGCCGCTCCACCCGTTCCAGTTCAAAGCGGGTGCGGCGAATGACCGTGGTATAACGGAATTCGATCCACTCGCTGAGGATGGATTTCAAATCTTTGGGACGTGGTCTACCATCCCGACCCAGCATAACCAGATTGAGAGACAGGTTGGTTTCGAGACGGGTATGGGCCAGCAGCAGGTTGACAAAAGCCTGGGGGTCCTGACGACTGGATTTGGGTTCGAATACCAGGCGCACGGACGCATTTTTGTCGGATTCGTCGCGGATCAGATCCAGGGTGTTCAGCCATAACGCCTTGAGCTGCCCTTGTTCGGGAGATAAGGATTTCTTGCCCTCACGCACCCGCGGATTGGTCAATTTTTCCACATCTTCCAGAACATCCCGCGCAGAGACCCCGTGGGGTAACTCCGTGACTACCACTCGCCATTGCCCTCGAGCCAGAGATTCCACCGTCCAGCAGGCGCGCATCCGCAGGGAGCCTCGACCGGTCCGATAGGCCTCGGCAATATCCCCAGGGCGGGATATGATTTGCCCGCCCCCAGGCAGATCAGGGCCAGGAATCATGCGCAACAGGTCTTCCAGGGACAATGCTGGGTCATCCAGCAAAGCCAGCACGGCCGTTCCCACCTCGGTCAGGTTATGGGAAGGAATTTCGGTGGCCATGCCAACGCCAATTCCTGAGGCCCCATTCAGCAAAAGCAAGGGCAAACGGGCCGGCAGCAAACGTGGTTCGGAAAATGATCCATCATAATTGGGGATAAAATCCACCGTATCCTGACGAATTTCTCCCAGCAACAACTCCGCCATGGGGGTGAGCCGACATTCGGTATAGCGCATGGCTGCGGCGCCATCCCCATCCCGACTGCCAAAATTTCCCTGACCATCGATCAATGGATAGCGCAGGGTAAAATCTTGCGCTTGACGCACCAGAGCTTCATAGGCTGCCGTATCCCCATGAGGGTGATATTTCCCGATGACGTCGCCCACTACCCGTGCCGATTTGACATGACGCGCCGGACGGTAAAGTCCCAACTCGTGCATGGCGAAAAGAATACGCCGTTGCACCGGTTTTTGGCCATCGGCCACATCCGGCAGGGCGCGACCCATGACCACGCTCATGGCATATTCGAGATAGCTGCGCTCGACAAAACCACCGAGGGAGACCTTTCCTGGCAGGGGTGTGGCGCCCCCCTGGGGTACGGGGAGAGGATCCAGAGCGGCGAACAGGTCTCCCATCAAGGGCGCTTCCGGCGGAACAGGACGCTGGCTCATCAGATGTCCACCGCCACATGGGATTCTTGTCGCTCCATCCAGTCGCGCCGCGCCGCAGCCTCACCCTTGCCCATGAGCCGATTAAATACCGGCTGGATATCATTCCAACCTTCTCCTTCAAAGTCCACGGTCAGGATTCTGCGTGTTTCAGGATTCATCGTCGTTTCCCATAACTGTTCCGGATTCATTTCTCCCAGCCCTTTGAAACGCCCCACGGTCCATCGGCTTCCTTCGGAGCGCAAGCGTTCTTCGAGAGAAGTGAGTTCCTGCTCATCCAGGGCATACTCCTTGCGCGCGGGGCGCTTACCCGCTGCCGCGATATCGATACGATAGAGTGGTGGGTTGGCAACACAAATATGCCCCGCGCGGACCACCGCCGGGAAGTGGGTAAAAAACAGGGTCAGCAGTAACACCTTGATGTGACTTCCGTCCACATCCGCATCCGCCATAATAATCACCCGATCATAACGACGGGTCGACACATCCACGACATCGTCGGGTCCATGGGGATCTACGCCCAAAGCCACCGCAATGTCGTGGATTTCAGTATTGGCAAACAGCCGTCCCCGTTCCACCTCAAAACTGTTGAGTACCTTGCCGCGCAAGGGAAGAATGGCCTGGGTGTGCTTGTTGCGTGCCAATTTGGCTGACCCACCGGCCGAATCGCCCTCCACCAGGAATAACTCGCGTTCATCGATGCGTTCGGACTCGCAATCGGTCAGTTTGCCCGGGAGTACGGCCACACCACTGCTCTTTCGTTTCTCGATTTTCTGACCGGACTTCATCCGTGCCAAGGCCTGACGAATCACCAGATCAGCAACGGCTTTGCCATATTCCACGTGGTTATTGAGCCAACTTTCGAAGGGATCGCGCACCTGAAATGCCACCAGTTTCAAGGCGTCGCGGCTGGTGAGTTTTTCTTTGGTTTGTCCCTGAAACTGCGGATCCAGCATTTTTACGGCAAGCACGAACTGCAATCTCGCTCCCACATCTTCCATCTGCAGACGAACCCCGCGCGGCAACAGGCTGTGATGATCGATGAAAGACTTGAGTGCCTCGAAAATTCCGGTGCGCAATCCGGCCTCATGGGTTCCCCCTGCCGGAGTAGGGATCAAATTGACAAAGGATTCCCCCTGCAGCGGTCGATGTTCCATCCAGGAAAACGCCCAGGTCGCCCCCTCGCCGAGGGAAAAGGACTCGTTTGCCGAAGTCTCGGAAATAAAGCGCTCACCACTGAACACGGGAATCAGAAAAGGTTCATCGTGAACTTTCTCACCGAGGTATTGCTCCACCCCGCCTGGGTAGTGCCAGGTATGTTCCCCAGCCAGGGCCCCCCCCCCTTCACAGGTGAGACGCACGTTCACTCCTGGCAAGAGCACTGCTTTGGAACGCAACACCCGTTCAAGATCAGTCAAGGAGATCTGGGGTTCATCGAAATACCGAGGGTCAGGCCAAACCCGAATGCGGGTTCCCGTATTGCGTACCCCACAACTTCCTGCTTCTTTCAAGGGTTCGATGACAAAACCATCGGCAAAAGCCATCTGATGAATTTTGCCTTCACGCTTGACCGTCACTTCCAAACGACGTGACAACGCGTTGGTGACCGATACGCCCACGCCATGCAAGCCCCCGGAAAAGGCATAGGCCCCCGCTCCGGAAGTTTTATCAAATTTTCCGCCCGCATGAAGGCGGGTAAAAACCAGCTGAATCGTTGGCTCGCCTTCCTCTGGATGCAGGCCACAGGGAATTCCGCGCCCGTCATCCTCGACCGTCACCGATCCATCATCATGCACGGTGACATCGATTCGCTGGGCAAACCCGCCCAACGCTTCATCCGCAGCATTGTCGATGACTTCCTGAACGATGTGGGTCGGATTCTGGGTGCGGGTGTACATCCCCGGACGTTCCTTGACGGGTTCCAATCCCTTGAGAACCCGAATGCTGTCATCTCCGTACTTGGTTTCTTTCAACTTTGCCGCATCCTGAGTATCGTTGATAATGTCCACTCATCACTGAGAAAAGGGTAACATCAAGGCCGCCATCATCGCACGAATATCTGTTATTTTCCAAACCCCCAATTTCATGCCATCCTCCCCCCCTCCTTCCCCCTGGCACCTGATCATCATCGGCGCTGGCTTTGCCGGACTGGCTCTGGGCTTACGCCTGCGCCAGCAAGGAGAAGAAAATTTTCTGCTTCTGGAGCAGGCTCCTTCGGCTGGAGGCACATGGCGCGACAATCGTTACCCTGGATGCGCCTGCGATGTGCCGTCCCACCTCTACTCCCTGTCTTCCGGGCCAGCCTGGGACTGGAGCCGGCGCTATGCCGACCACCGTGAAATCGAAGCCTATTTGCAGCAGGTGGCGCGCGAGCTGGACCCGCATATCCGCTATCAGACCCAGGTCGTGAGCGCCCACTGGGAAGCACGGGAGGGAACCTGGAAAGTCCATCTGAATACCGGCGAAACCTTGGCGAGCCGATTTTTGGCTGCAGCACCCGGTCCCTTGACCACCCCCTCGCTCCCCATCATCCCCGGTATCGACACCTTCACCGGACCCGTGGTCCATTCTGCCCGCTGGCCCGACGCCCTCGATGTGGCGGGAAAACGGGTGGCTCTCATCGGCACGGGCGCTTCGGCCATCCAGATCGCCCCGGCCATTGCCCCGAGGGTCCAACACCTCACGGTATTTCAACGCACCGCGCCATGGATCGTTGCGCGCGAAGATCGGCCATATACAGCCCACGAACGCCAGCGTTGGCGCGAACAGACGGGGTGGCGCCAGTGGTATCGCTCCTGGTTATACCTGCGTCAGGAGATCAAGGCAGCAGCATTTCTTCACCCTTCATTGATGCAACGACTGGAAAAGTCGGCCTTGAGCAAGCTCCATCAAGCGGTACAAGATCCGGTGTTGCGTCAACTCCTGACCCCTGCTGACCCCATGGGATGCAAGCGGATCCTCCTGTCAGACGATTACTGGCACACCCTGCAACGCCCTCATGTCACCCTTGAAACCGATCCCATCACGCGCATCGAGGGGCAGAACATCATTACCCGCGAGGGACGCACCCATCAGGTAGATGTGCTGGTCTGCGCCACCGGATTCCGCTATCAGGACAATCCCATGGCAGCACTCTTCACGGGAGAAAATGGCCAGTCCCTCGAGGCCTTCTGGGCCCCCCAACGAGGCGCGTATCTGGGCCTCATGATGCCACCCTTTCCCAACTTTTTTCTGCTCACAGGCCCCTTCAGTGGGCTCGGACATAACTCCATCGTCTTTATGATAGAATCCCAAGTCAACTGGATCATTGATACCCTCGGCTGGTTGCGCCGTCATGGTAAAATGACCCTGCGCCTGAAAGATTCGGCTTACGCATCCTTCATGACGGAAATGAATATTCGTTCCAAACGCACCCTGTGGATGCAGGGCTGTCACAGTTGGTATCTCGATGGTCAAGGACGTAATACCGCCCTGTGGCCGGGGTATTCCCTCGGTTTCTGGTGGCGAACACGGCGCTTTTCCCCCAAGGATTTTATTCATGGCTGAGATGATCTTCTCGCGCCTATGTGGCATTCTCTGTCTCTTCGTGCTGCTTTCTGCCCCCCTTCTAGCGGCTCAGGCCGACGACTGCCCCATTACCACCGATGCCTCTCCTCGACCAGCGCACAAGGAGGGACTCAGCTACATCAACCGTTACCCCATGGCACCACCGCACAGCGGATTTTTTCAATGGGTGATCACCCATTGGTGGAGCGAACTCTCCCCCCCCGTCACCTATCCCCCGCAAACCGTCACCCCGGACCTGAAAAAACTGCATACTCCCGCCCACACACCTCAATTGACCTGGGTGGGACACTCCACCGTTTTACTACAAATGGATGGCTTGAACCTGCTATTCGACCCGATATTCTCCGAATATGCCAGCCCGTTCCCACCCCTTGGCCCCAAACGCTATCAGCCACCAGGCGTGGCTCTGAAAGATTTACCGCACATCGACGTGGTCATGATTTCCCATAACCATTATGACCACATGGATCTCCCCAGCCTGCGTGCTCTGGCCCATCAAAAAGGCGGCCCCCCGTGGTTTCTGGTTCCCCTGGGAGATCGTCACTGGTTCCTGGAAAACATCGGTGAGCACTCTTTGCGCACACGGGTGCGCGAGCTCAACTGGGATCAGCACGCGACCTTAATGGGCAATTCTGGTCCGGTGGAATGTCATTTCGATGCCGTTCAGCACTGGTCGACACGCACCCTGTTCGATAAGGACCGAACACTCTGGGGAAGCTGGGCCATACTCTCTCCCGATTTCCGTTTCTGGTTTTCAGGTGATCTGGGTTATTCGAACGATACTACCGACATCGGCAGGAAATACGGGCACTTCGATCTTGCCGCCATTGCCATTGGCTCCTACCAGCCCCACTGGTATATGAAACCTTACCATATTTCTCCCGTGGAATCTGTGAAGGTGCTGGAAGAAGTTCATGCACAGCAGGCCATCGGGATTCACTGGGGAACCTTCCCCCTGAGCGATGAAGGGCCCGACCAAGCCCCGCAGGATCTGGATATAGCCTTGATGTCCGCACATATCCCTTTTAGCCGTTTCTTTGTGCTACGCCCAGGACAGACGTATTTTTGGTCTGCCTCTACTACTCACCCCCCACTCAATCCGCCCGCCCCATGACTTCCATCGATTCGTCCCTGCTTCAGGATATGGCCCAAGCCTATCGTCATCACACCTGTCTACCTGTTCCTGCCGAGTTTCCGGAGAGTCTGGAAGCCGCCTACCGTGCCCAGGAAGAGTTCATTCAACGGCTGGGAGAAGCCGTAGTCGCCTGGAAAGTTGGGCTGGGTCCCATGGGGGTATGGGGATCCCCACTGCCCTCTTCCGCCTTACGCCACTCCCCCGATGCCATCATGTTTTTACCCCACCAGGTCAAAGGGGTGGAACTTGAACTGGCTTTTCGCCTGACCCCTGCGGCTCTGTCGTTTCCAGACAGGGTCAACGACCAGGCATTTTTGACGGAAGGAATTGCAGAAATGGCGGTGGCCGTAGAAATTGTCTCCAGCCGCTTTCATGGCTGGCCGGATATCCCCGAATGGCTCAAACTATCCGATTTGCAGAACCATGGAGCCTTGATCCTGGGTGACGGGATACCCTACGACCCAAGTTATCCGTTTCTGCAACCGCGCACCACCCTGAACATTGCCGGCAGTCACCGTGCCAAATCCCCCAGTGCCAATCCGGCAGGAGATCCGAGGCATTTATTAGCCCCTTTCATACGTCAATGCCGACAACGGAATCTGCCCTTGTCTCCCAATCACTGGTTCACCACGGGAAGTTATTCAGGAGTCTTTTTTGTCGAGGAAGAAGCACGCGTCATGGCCTCGATGGAGGGATTCCCCCCCGTGACATTCATGCTGCAGAATGCCCCTCAGGACCACGTGTGGACTACGGATTAATTCAGTGACAATGGAGGCGCGAGCCGGAGTCGAACCGACCTACATGGATTTGCAATCCAGTGCATAACCGCTTTGCTATCGCGCCAAAAGCCATGAATATGCAATTGGAGCGGGAGACGAGTCTCGAACTCGCGACCTCAACCTTGGCAAGGTTGCGCTCTACCAACTGAGCTACTCCCGCGAAAGATCGACATTCTAACCATC
>JAAGNR010000029.1 GCA_010435995.1 Ferrovum sp.
CAGGCCGTTCCGTGAAGCAGGAACCCACCGAAGTGACTCAAGCAGCCTCTGCTTGAGCGCCGTAGGAATCCCCTTGCTTTACTGGGGGAGGATGTCAATCGATACCACGAAAGCAAAATATCTGACGGGTTTGTGACATTATTTCATCAGACTCTGGCGGATCGAAATCAATTCCTGCCGCCGCATATTGTCGGTTTTAGGGTAGCTCATTTTAAGTTTTTTGAAGGTATCCAGAATGATGCGCGAAACAATCAGTCGCGCATTATCTTTATCATCGGCAGGCACGACATACCATGGGGCGATTTTTGTACTCGTTGCACTGAGACACGCCTCATAGGCATGCATGTACTGTTTCCAGAATTTTCTCTCTTCGATATCGGCAAGGCTGAATTTCCAGTTCTTCTCCGGCTCGTCAATTCGATCAATGAAGCGAGTTCTCTGTTCTTCTTCAGAAAGATGCAGAAAAAACTTGAGGATTCTCGTACCATTACGGTGGAGATGGCGCTCCAAATCCACGATGGAACGATAGCGCTCCTGCCAGATATCCTTGTCGTCCGTTCCTCCTTCTGGCAGGCCTTGGCTGTGTAGAATTTCCGGGTGTACACGGACAATCAACACTTCTTCATAATAGGATCGATTAAAGATGCCAATGCGTCCGCGTTCGGGCAAGCACCGGGTCGTGCGCCATAAAAAGTCGTGTTCCAGTTCAGCAATGCTTGGGTGTTTGAAACTGAACACCTGACAACCCTGGGGATTGATGCCGGACATGACATGGCGGATGACCCCATCCTTGCCAGCCGCATCCATGGCCTGAAAAATCAGCAGTATTCCGTAACGGTTAGAGGCATAAAGCAGTTGTTGTTGGTCACTCAACGCATCTACCTGTTCCCCCAGGAGTTCCTGATAACTATCCTTTGACGGGCAAAGGGCTTTTCCGCGTGTGGGTCGTTTTCTGAGATCGACATTTTCGTCCTCCTCGACCCGGTAATCCTTGGCTTTGATTTTCATTTTCATCCTTTCGGTGGAATCAATCGGCAACCACCGGGCACATGGGGTGGAAAGTTTGAGGTTACCTGTAGGAGGTTAGTGTGGGGTAATGTTTCCGTTGGCATCGGAGAACACAATTTCCACGCGCCGATTCATTTGGCGACCTGCGGCGGTTTGATTGCTGGCCACCGGAAAGTCTTTACCATATCCTTGGGAAGTTACGCGGTCGTTGCTGAGGCCCCCATCGAGCAGCGCTGTCCGGACGGCATTGGCGCGTTTTTCGGAAAGTTCCTGATTGTGACTGTCGCTGCCAGTACTGTCGGTATAGCCTTCGACCTGAATTTTATACTTCGGGTAATGCTGGAGAAAATCGTCCAGTTTTTGCAGATTGCGCATACCGCCAGAAGCGACCGTGGATTTGTCGGTGCTGAATAGCAAGTCACCGAGGGTGATGACCATGCCGTGTTTGGTTTCCTTGGCATTCAACGCTTTAAGTTGTTCGTCCTGCACTGCCAACTCCTGTTTGGCGCTATCGGCTTCATTGGTTCGGGCTTCCAGCTGGATTTTGCTGCGTTGGGCGGCAGCGTTGGTGACCACCAGTTCATCGGTTTTACGTTTGGCGGTTTCCAGTGCAATATCCGTTTTTTGTTTGGCAATGTAAGCCAAATGATCCACCAAGGAAGTGCTTTCCCCCTCAGTCAATGCGTTGTCTGCCTTGCTCAGGGAATCGCTGGCATCCTTCAGTTCCGCTGGGGCCAGGCGCGTGACCTCGGGATTGGTGCTGACTCGCGCATAATTGCTGTGGGCTTCTGACAGCGCTGAATTCTGCGGCATTGAACTACAACCCGCAAGAATCGCAGCGGCAGCAATCAATGTGACGGGAAAATATCGAATTTTTTGCATGATGAACTCCATAGAGGATTATTGGGTATTGCGATCGATTTCTTGGTGCAGCACTCGACGATCTTCCTGCACAGCATCCGCAGCTTTCTTTGCCTGATTTGAGCGTGCCATTGCGACAGCCAATTCGGCATCGACTTGGGCTTCTTCTGCCAGTTGTTTGGCCAGCACATAATTCTCGGCTACCATGGCTCCCTCAGCACCGGCCAGTTTATGTTTTGCCGACTGAAGTTGAAGGGGAGCGTATTCGGCCCCTCCGGCGGTGCTTGCCGTATTCACGGCGGTTTTGGAAATAGCCATCTGCCCTGTTGGCGGGGGAATACTTGCACAACTGGCCATGAGTAGCGCAGCGCTAACGGTCAAGGCCATACGGTGCAACAGTGGATTTGATTGTAGATCGTTAAAATTTCTCATCATTATTATCCTTTCAGTTAATCGGCAAACAGGAGCATTGCAACGAACACCACGTCATATCGTGGACCAGTTATGGACGCGCAGCCATGTGGGTTGTACGGCAGGGGGTAACTGGTCCATATGCTTCAAAAATAGCGCCAGCGTCCAGATCTGTTGGTCGTTGAGGGTGTCGCGGAATGAAGGCATGCCCGTCAGACGAATACCATGCTTGATTTTCCAGAACGAGTAGCCTTCCGGGTCATCTTCCACTCCATCGATCGCCAGTTGTGGCGGCTTTTGATACAGCCCTTTCGCTATGGGTGATGGCGGTTGAACTCCCTTTGCCGTTCCATGGCACACTGCGCAGTTTTGAGCAAACAGATCAATCCCGGCCAACAGGTTTTTGTCCGTTAACGCGATGGGATTTTTCTCCTTCGGCGCACTATCGGCCAAGGTTGCCTTTAATGAGGTGTGAGCCATCCACGTCTCCAGAGCACCGGGTTTGGCATCAGCATTGGCTGGGATAATCCCGCTTTGCAGCAGTAAATAAGTACCGCCCAGAATAACGACCAGCGTTAACGCGACTCCTGACGCTATATTTTTTACCATGACCGCTTCTCCTCACATCCGTGACCGGGGGCTCGAACGTATTAGCAGAATTTTCACTATTCGGTTCAGAGCGTCTGTCCGGAAATTGTCCAAACCATGAGGATCATTTAACCGTTGTTGTCCCTGAAGGTCTGTACGCTAACGCTCATAAGGGTGAGCCCGGCGTTCGCCATCCTCTGCGAAATATTTCAGTCTCTGTGCGATGGAGCACAGACACTTATCCTGCAGCAATTCAGTCTGGAATCTGCCCTGTAAGTTTTTGGTTGCATCAACTTGCGGATTTCTTACTCATGCTGGGAGACTTACTGTGCCGCCTATCGAACCCTCTGTTGCTGCCAATCGTCTGCTGGAAGGATTACCTTACAGAAGCCGAAAACAATTTCTGTCTGGTTGCGAACTCGTAAATTTACCCCTTGGGGCGATCTTGGCCGAACCTGGCAAGCGTATTCGCCACATCTACTTCCCTACGAACAGTTATATTTCTCTGATTGCACGAGCCGACGACCATGTTGCTCTGGAAACAGGTTTGATCGGAGACGAAGGCATGCTGGGAATTTCCCTGATACTTGGCGTAGATTCTTCCCCTTTGCAAGCTTTGGTACAGGGTGCCGGCCCTGCCTTGTGCATGAACGCTTCCCTATTCCGTCGGGAATTCAAGCGGAATCTTGCCTTGCAGCGAGAGTTGAAACGCTATCTGTTCGTGGTCATCGCGCAACTCACGCAAACCGTGGTTTGTAATCATTATCACCAGATAGAAACCCGTCTTGCCCGGTGGCTTTTGATGATGCAGGACCGGGCGCACTCATCCGAATTTCATGTCACCCACGAATTTCTGGCCTATGTGCTGGGGGTTCGCCGTGTGGGCGTCACCAAGGCCGCGACGGCGCTGCAGCGCCATCAGTTGATTCATTATAAACGGGGAGATATCACGATTCTTGATCGAGCAGGCTTGGAGAATTCCGCCTGTAACTGCTACGGTTCAGACAAAGCGGTGTATAACCGGATCCTCACAAAGGACGCCTGCCCCGCAGTTTACACAGGGCCAGCCAAGTGACCAGTCCGGATTTTACATATTTGCCCAGGCGCAGGGAGAGTAAGACGGAAAGTAAGGAACCTCCGCCGACGATCCATGCGACATGATTTCTGGCAAAATTCAGAACGGATAATCCCTGATCCGCCAGGGTCAGGGGGGCGAGCCATGGCGTGGTGATTTGTCGCAGCGTTCTGCGTTGCACGACAATCTGTGCAATCAGCAACTCCCGTCGTTTCACCAGTCGGGTCAGTTTCTTGTTCATTGTCGGGGATCGATTTGTTGCCGGTCTTTGAACAATTCGGCCAGACTTGCCGCAAAGGGTCTGGGCTTGGCCTGTGCTTTACGCCACGCCGCTCCCCAGGTCACCAATCCGGCCACCAGAAAACTTCCCGTAAGCATACTCAACACCAGAAAGCGATGGGTCTCCCAAAATGTCCATACCAGCAGGATTGTCGCCAGAATCAGTCCAACTCCCAGAAGAAATAGGGTCTCCAGTATTAGCACCAGTTGCGACAGAAAATACTCCCGTTCTTCCTCCAACTCGGTGGACAATAAATTCAGGCGGGTGTGCGAGACGGAAAGTAGCGTTGCTGCAAAAATTTTTAGCGAGGCAAACAGTCCAACCCGTCCACCAGAAGGATTCGCGGCCATGGCAAAGGGTCTAGCGGCGGCCAATAAGCAGGCCGATGATCAAGCCAATACCGGCAGAAGCTCCGATGGCGCTCCAGGGGTTGCTATGGACATAGGCATCCGTCATGTCGGAAACGGTTTTGGTTTTTGCCACAATCTGGGTCTGCGTTGCAGCGATCTTGGCTTTCACGGCATTCAGGGATTCTCCGGCTCTGGCGCGAACTTCGGCCAGCTTCTCTCCGCCTTGATTGGCGGAAGCCATTAACAGCGCTTCGGCATCTGCCACCACCACCATGACATCGGCTATCAACTGTTCTTTGGTGACTTCATCGGATAATAGGTTCCTGCTGATTTCTTTGTCAAATTCTATGGCTTTCATGGTAAATTCCTCACGGTTGCTGTCGTTGAATAGCGGTAATAATTCTGCAAATTGGGTTGCTGTCCATGAATCCATACTTCATGGGCTGATTCAGCACAAATGGGTAGATGTTTGAGTACGTTGAGAGGAGTATGGCGCCCAAGGGTAAAAATCTCTGTGCGCTAGCACACACATCCTCTCGCCGTACCGGTCTGAATCGGCTGCCAAATTCTCTGATCCAAGGCGGAGCAAATGCTCCGCCGAGTGTGGGGAGAATCCTGTCATGGTGATCTCAGTGTCACGGCTATCCGGTGATCGTGGTGATCATCCACCAGGGTAATGACCCCATCCGGTTGCTCGACATCATCCAATATCACGGTGGATCCGGGGCGTTCTGTTCCGTCTATGGAGGCGTCTTGAGTGACCGTGACATGATAGACCGTTTCGCGATGGCGGTAATACAGTTTGAAGGAGGGCCAACCTGCGGGCATGAGGGGAGCAAAAGACAGTTTGTCTCCCGCGACCCTGAGGCCCAACAACGAGTCCACCACCAGCCGATACATCCATCCTGCCGAACCCGTGTACCAGCTCCATCCCCCTCGTCCGGTATGGGGGGCATTGGCATACACATCTGCGGCGATGACATAGGGTTCCACTTTGTAAATCTGGGTTTTATCGGGCGACATCGTATGGGTGATCGGGTTGATCATGGTCACCAATTCCCAGGCACGTTTGATATCCTTCAATTCGGCAAACGCCATGGCTGCCCAAACCGCCCCGTGGGTATACTGTCCTCCGTTTTCCCTCACCCCTGGAGCATATCCGCGGATGTATCCAGGATTCAGATTCGACTGATCGAAGGGAGGGGCCAGCAGTTGAATGATCCCTTCTGTGCGATGTACGAGGCGCTCATCCAAGGCGTTCATGGCCTGGCGGGAGCGCCTCGGGTCGCCTGCCCCGGATAGCACAGACCAGCTTTGGGCAATGGAATCAATCTGACATTCCTCATTCTGTGCCGAGCCAAGGGGCATGCCATCATCAAAATAGGCACGCAGGTACCATGCGCCATCCCAACCCTGGGCTTCGATATGTGCACTCAGTTGCGTTCTCTTCTCCTGACAGAATTTCGCAAAGTCCAGATCTCCATGCCCCTGCGCCAGGGTGGCAAATTGCCTGAACACCTCGCACTGAAAAAATCCCAACCAGATGCTTTCGCCCTTTCCTTCCATGCCGATCAGATTCATACCATCATTCCAGTCGCCTGAACCGATCAAGGGCAAACCATGCTCGCCAACTTTCAGTCCATACCGGATAGCCCGGACACAGTGCTGGTAAAGACTGGCTACATGGGTGGACCGTCCAGGCAGATCGTAGTAGGAGTCATCTTTGGGGCCAATGGCCCGCCCTTCGAGAAAAGGTACCATCTCATCCAGAATGCCGCTGTCTCCGGTGATCTGTACATACCGGCAGAGGGCCAACGGGAGCCACAGGTAATCGTCCGAGCAACGGGTGCGCACTCCTCGATCCGAGGGCGGGTGCCACCAGTGTTGCACATCGCCTTCCTCGAACTGATGCCCCGCACACAACAGCAAGTGTTCTCGCACCAGTTGTGGTGTGGCATGGATGAGGGCCATCACATCCTGCAATTGGTCGCGAAACCCAAAGGCCCCGCCGGACTGGTAGTAACCACTGCGTGCCCACAGTCGACAGGCCAGGGTCTGGTAGATCAACCAGCCATTGACAAGGAAATTCAGGGAAATATCTGGGGTTTCCACCTGTACCGTGCCCAGGGTATGGTTCCAGTGATGCCATACTCCTTCTAGGGCCCGGTGGGCAGCCTCGTTTCCGCGAAAGCGCTGCACCAGTTGGTCAGCCTCCTCCGCTGTGCGTCCTACTCCAAGCCGGAACACAATATCTCGTTGCTGTCCGTCGGCCAGTGCGAAACTCACCTGGATTGCCGCGCAGGGATCCAGGGCTGCGCCCACTTTTCCGGAAAGACGGGACCGACGCAGGGCTTCGGGGCGGGCCAACGTCCCATTGCGCCCCAGGAATTCCTTGCGATCACCGCTCACGGTGCGCGTACTCTCATCCACATCAAAAAATGCTACGCGATTGGAAAATTCCGTGTTATAGGGGTTGTGCGCATACAGTGCACCGCTCAGCGGGCGAATTTCCGTGGTCACGTGCATGGCGCATTTCTCACGAAGGTCTCCCAATACCCACTCGACATATCCCGTAGCCGATAACTTGCGGGGGCGACCAGAGTCATTTCTGACTTTCAGCACGGAAAACTTGACGGAAGCATCCATGGCCACATAAATCCATAATTCCGAGTGAATTCCGTTCGCACTGTGCTCGAAAACACTGTAGCCAAACCCATGACGGACAATATAAGTCGTCCCATTACTGGCCGGTAGTGGCGTAGGAGACCAGAAATAGCCGGATTCCTCGTCGCGCAGGTATAGGGCTTCTCCACTCACATCGCTCACCGGATCGTTGTGCCATGGGGTTAAGCGGAATTCATGGGCATTTTCACCCCAGGTGTAAGCCATGCCGCTTTCTGACAGAACGGTTCCAAAATTGGGGTTGGCCAGGACATTTACCCAAGGGGCTGGCGTGATTTTTCCGGGAGCCAGAACCATGACATATTCGCGTCCGTCTGGAGTGAATCCACCGAGACCATTGAAGAGCACCAGATCTGTGCGGGGGGGGACTCCCCTGGAGGACATTTCGGGAGTATGCGGATGGAGCGGCGCGAACCGTGGCAGGGGTGTCTCCACAAGACTGAGTCGGCCCATTTGCTGTGCCAGACTTCCCCGTCCATCGGCGATGATGACGCGGGCAACGGACTGGAGGAGGATACGGTCTTCACTGGAAATGAGTTCGGCGGTGCGGACGAAGATGCCTCCTGGCCGATCGATGACGGCGGCCTCTATCCCTGAGGCAATCAATCCCATGATCTGATCCTGCAATCGTTGCCGGTACCCTGCATGGTCCTCATTCCAAATCACCATGTCCACAGCCAGTCCTTTCAGACGCCAGTAGGCGTGGGCCTGGACCATCTGGCGCACCAGATCAATATTCGCCGCATCTCGGATCTGCAGCAGCAAGATGGGTAAATCGCCGGAAATGGCATAGCCCCACAACCCAGACTGCCCCCGGCAATTTTTGATCAGTACGGAGGCATCGGCGCGCAGCGCCGCAGTGGCGAAGAGAATGGGACCGGCCAGGCGCGAGTACAGCTGCGCATCGGCATCCGTGGCATTAAGCTGGCGCAAGACCACCTGGCTGTGTGGCCAGGTCAGGTCAAACACACGATCTGACAAATGGCGATCCTGATACTTCTCAACCAGGCTCAACACCGTGTCACGGTTGTCGCCGATGCCTGTGACCAGATCCACCGTGACTGATTGCTCGGGATCCAGAGTGATGCGGTAGCGGATGGCGACGATGGGGTCCAGCACAGCCCCGTCGGTGCCAGAGAGCGTCGCCATTTCCATGGCGCGGGGATGGGCGACGTTGCCGGTGCGTCCGATGAACTTCAGGCGATCGGTCTCAAAGGATACGTCGTTGATTTCTGCCCCATAGGCTGTCATCAGATGAAACATCCAGATGGTTTGCTCCGTGAGTGAGCGCGGACGACGCATACAGAGAATTCCATGCCGCTCCCGCAGGATTTCCGTCTTTACGAAGAGATTGCTGAACGCCGGGTGAAGGGCATCCGCCGCAGAGGATGCCATGACTACTTCAGCGTAGCTCGTGATATCGATGACCCGGCGCTGCCGCGACCGATTGACGATAAGGGTTCGGCGCAGCTCGATATCGTCTTCTGGGGAAACCACGATTTCAGTGTGCGTGTCGAAGTCGCCCTCCTGGGTGCCAGTCAGGTCACGACGGCGAAACTCGGCGCGTCCTTCAGAGAAAATCGCAGCATAACTCAGGGGGCGTTTGAGCGTTGGTTGATACGCCGTTGACCAGAATACTCCGTTGGCCACATCACGGATGTAACAGAACATGCCCCCATGGTCGCAGGTGCTATCTTCACGCCAGCGTGTGACGGCGAGATCTTTCCAGCGACTGTAGCCGCCCCCAGCATTGGTGATCATCACATGATAACGCCCGTTGGACAGCAGTTGGACCTCGGGAATGGGAGTGTCGGGAGTGCTGTATTCTCGAAGCGGGGTTTCTGCGGGCACCAATACCGAACGCGCACCGGAGAGCTGGAGTGTGTGGGGCGAGAACTCCACAGCCTTGGGAATTCTTTCCTGGAGTAGGGGCATGATGGCCTGAAACCTTCGGTCTGATTCGAATCGTCGTTGCATCGGACGATTCAGGATCAGATAGGTCAAAGCGAGGAGGCTCATCCCTTGATGGTGGGCCATGAAGGTCCGGACTACGGTGCCAAACTGGCCGCGCAGTTGCCGTGCGGGCGTGTAGTCCATGGCTTCGAAATAGCCAAACCGCCCGATCAGGTTTTCATCGGCGAGTCGCTGCAGATTCAGGCAGGCTTCCTCAGGGGCAACCATCAGTGCCAGCATGGAGGCGTAGGGTGCGATAACCGTATCTTCGGCCAGACCATGCTTGAGTCCTAGGCCGGGGACGCCAAAGGCACGGTATTGATAGTTGAGGTGCATGTCCACGGTGTTGTAGCAGGATTCCGACATACCCCAAGGGATGCCACAGTGTTTGCCATACTCGATCTGTCGCGCGACGGCCGCCTTGCAAGTTTGATCCAGCAAGGTATGGTCAAAGGTGGGCATGACCAGGAGTGGCATCAGATACTCAAACATCGAGCCACTCCACGACAACAGCACCGGATCACCTCCGGCAACAGTCAGCAGGCGTCCCAGAGAAAACCAGATTTCTTGCGGCAGTTGACCCTGGGCAATGGCCACAAAGCAACATAAGCGCACCTCGGAGGCCAGCAGGTCATAGTGACCCGCATCGGCTCGTCGGTCGCTCACATTGTAGCCAATGTTC
>JAAGNR010000030.1 GCA_010435995.1 Ferrovum sp.
CAGGCCGTTCCGTGAAGCAGGAACCCACCGAAGTGACTCAAGCAGCCTCTGCTTGAGCGCCGTAGGAATCCCCTTGCTTTACTGGGGGAGGATGTCAAACACAGCAGTCGTCAGGGTGCTGGGTAGGCGGGAGGATCATCCAGCGTCAGACGTTTGCCCGTCGCAAAACGGCGGGCCCAGTAACGTTCTGTCAAATTGGACACCATGACGGACCCTGTCTTGGTGCTCGAGGCATGCACGAATTGTTGATTTCCCAAATAGATGCCCACATGGGAGATTTTTTGGTGTTGGGTACGGAAAAAGACCAAATCTCCCGGTTGCAGTTGGCTTTGCGTAACCTCCTGACCGACATGGCTCATGTCACGTGAACTATGGGGTAGGGTCAGATCCGCTGCCTTGGAAAACACATACCGCACAAAGCCGCTGCAGTCAAATCCCTGAGTGTTGTTGCCACCGTAGCGATAACTGGCGCCCACCTGACTCAGGGCATAGATCAAAATATTGCGCACGGGAGAGGCGACCTCCGGTGCTGGGGTGGAAGGAGGAGCCGGTGGGGTATCTTCCGACCGACAAGGCAAGGCCAGCAGTCCACTCAGAAGCAGAAATAAAAGACCTTGAGAAAGTCTGGGAGAGATTTTCATGACCATGATTCTATGATAGAAGATCGCAGCTGACAATCAGCGGTCAATAAAATCCCGACTGGGACCGGGTTCCTGGAATGGATCGGTCGTCTGGTCACATAGGGCGGGCAGGTGAACACAAACTTCCAATCCACTGCCCTGAGCAGGAGGCCGCAATTCCAGTGTTCCCTGATGCAGTGCCACGATACGATTCACAATGGCCAAACCCAGGCCCGAGCCAGGAGGGCCACCGCGAGAACTTTCGCGGCGGGTAAAGGGTTGTAGCAGGCGATGCACTTCGGAGGAAGGGATTCCATCACCACAGTCACGGATCACCAGACAAATTTCTGTGCCTTGTTGGCCTAGAGTAATGGTAAAGGGTGGGCGACCATAACGTACAGCGTTTTCCAGAAGATTGTTGATTACCCGTTCCATGGCTCTTTCGTTCATGCGTACGGCGGGTACGGCGGAATCCACCGTCAATTCCACGGGAATCCCTCGGGAGATGAAGCGTTCCTGACAGGACTGGGCCAAGGGGAGTAATTCCTGAATGCTGAGGGGATAGTGGGGTTGATCTCGGGCAAAATCGAGAAACTGGTCAATAATTCGATCAATTTCTTCCAGATCCTGAACCATGGGTTCCAGCACACGGGGGTTGGGAAGGTTCAGCATTTCCATGGAAAGGCGCAGGCGGGACAGGGGCGTACGCAAATCGTGAGAGACCCCGGCCAGCATTACAGCGCGATTCGACTCCAGGGTGGCCAAAGCATGCTGCATGGTGCGGAAGGCTTCACTCACTTCCCGAATTTCACGAGGAATGTCGGGTGTGATGACCAGACGGCTGGGTTGCCCCATGCCGATACGGTGGGCCGCCAGAGCCAGTTCCTGCAAAGGTTGGTTGATGCGCCGGACGGCCCAATACACACTGGATACTCCGACGAGAATGACGAGGGCCAGGAGGAGGGCCCACTTTTCAGGGAAACCAGCGTCAAAGCGCTGGCGCTGGGTCACATACCAAAATTCGCCGTGGCTGGTGTGAAGGGAAATCCAGACAGCGGGGATGGTTCCCCGGTCTGCTATCCACACCGTGGTTTGGGGGAACTTTTGGCGGAGTCTGGCTTGTAACAGGAACACGCGACTGGCCTTTTCTGGGCTGCGTACCTGCTCATTGGTGGGACCGTCACGACGGATGACCCCGCCTTCGCTGTCGTCGAAGTCATGGATAAAGCGGGGTTGGCTGGGGGCTGGAAGATTTTCTAGGGCGGAAATGATGGTGAAAATGTGATTGGCTCGGTCCTCGATGGTGTGTTCCAGCAATGGACCGACATAAAACCGTTGAAAGACGATGAGTGTTGCCAGGTGGGTGATGAGTACCGTCAGGATGGTGACCAGCAGCGTTCTTCCCAGCAGGGAACGGGCAACCATGTGTTATTTTGCGACTTCGGGTACGAAGACATAACCGATCCCCCATACCGTACGGATATGACAGGGTTGACCGGGATCTTCTTCGATCAGGCGCCGCAGCCGGGAAATTTGGACATCGATGCTCCGGTCGAATACTTCCCGTTCTTTGCCGCGCACCAGATCCGTAAGCTTTTCGCGCGACAGGGGTTCGTGGGGGTGGGTCACCAAAGCGCGCAACAAAGAAAATTCACTGCTGGACAAGGAAACGGGCTGTCCCTGTTTATGGAGCGTGCGTTGCAGCAAATAAAAGCGGAAGGGGCCAAAAGAGATGACATCTTGCGTGTTTTCTACGGGGGAGAGGGCATGATGCGGTTGGCGCCGTAGAATGGCCTGAATCCTGGCCAGCAATTCCTTGGGATTGAAAGGTTTGGAAAGGTAATCATCGGCGCCCGTATTGAGTCCCAGGATGCGGTCCGTATCATTGCCCTTCGCCGTCAGCATAATGATGGGAATATGATTACCCTGGTCACGAAGGCGGCGGCACAGGGTCAAACCATCTTCGCCGGGAAGCATCAAATCCAGTACCAGCAAACCGTAGGAGTTCTTGATCAGAGCTTGATCCAAGGCGTTGGCATCGGCCACGGCGGTGACATTGAAACCTTGTTGCGACAGGTAACGGTGCAATAACTCACGCAGCCGTAAGTCGTCATCTAGGACCAAAATTCTAGGGCGTGGAGTAGTCATGAGGGGGATGATAAATCAACCCTGAGAAAATTTGTGTCGATTTGTTACAGACCGTCATTCGGGATGGGCGGTTGGGTAGGAGTGAGAAGTTTTCGGGCGCGACATAAGTCGGCCCAGGCAGAGGCCTTTTCTGTGGGGGTGCGTAACAGATAGGCGGGGTGCCAGGTGACGACCACGGGAATTTCTTGGTAGTGGTGGGAACCCTGGCGCAACACGCCCAGAGACTCCTTCCCGCCAAGCAGGGTATGGGCGGCCACGCGTCCCAAGAGAACTAGGATGCGGGGTTTGACTGCGTGAATTTGGGCTTCAAGGTAGGGGCGGCAGGATTGGCATTCGCTGTCACTGGGTGTGCGGTTATGGGGGGGGCGGCATTTTACCGCGTTGGCGATGGATACCTGTTCTCCTCGTTCCAGTCCGAGTGCCGCCAACATACGATCCAGAAGTTGTCCTGCTGCTCCAACAAAAGGCAGGCCACGGGCATCTTCTTCTGCCCCTGGGCCTTCACCAATGAACATCCACGGACTTCCCGGATGAATCAGGCCAAATACTGCCTGTTGTCGTTGGCGATGGAGATCACAGCGGGTGCAAGTCGCGACCTCCTGGCGTAGCGTGGCGAGGGAATGCGTTTCTGGGGCCAAAGTTGTGGGAGGCACCAGTGGCATCTCGGAGGTTGCTGTGGCCGTGAGGGTTTCCTGAGGGGGCGGGGATGTGCGGGAGACCCAGCGTGGCCAGAGTCCCATTTCGCGCCAGTAGGCTTCCTGGGGATTCATGGCATGCCCCCTGGAAAAGGGAAAGGCAGGAAAACATGGAGGCATTTCATGACGGGTTTTCCAGGAGGGAGCGGCGCAATACCCAAGCATCTTCCCGCGTACCCTCAGCGGTGGCATAGTACCCTTTGCGAATACCAATGCGTTCAAATCCTGCCCCATGATACAGACTAAGAGCAGCTCGGTGATGGGCGCGTACCTCCAGCAACAGGGATGAGGCTCCCTGTTGCTGGGCGTGAAATATGACGGCCTGCAGGAGTGCTTGTCCCCACCCTTGCTGTTGCCACGGCACATCGATGGCCAGATTGAGGAGGTGGGCTTCTTCCAGAATCGTTATAAAAAAAGCGTAACCCAGTAAGGGGTGTTCAGGAGCCATTTGGATGCCGAGACCCTGATGGTGTTGCAGGGATTCGAACAATTGGTGGCGACTCCAGGGTGTTGGAAAACAGCGCTGTTCGATGGAACAGAGACTCTGCAGATCTGCTTCGTCGAGGGGGCGAAAAAATGCAGCCATGACGTGTCTACTTTCCCCGTTCGGCTCGGGTCAGGGCGACTCGTTGTCGTAGGTACAGGGGTTGAGCCTGACGCGCTTCCACCCCTTGATCGCTCCCGTTTTCCAGGCGCAACCGAGCCAATTGAGCAATCTGAGTGGCATGGGGAACTTGCCCGGGAATGACTCCTTGCCATTGATGAGGCCAGCGTTGACGCAGAAGTTCATGCCACAGTTCCGCTCCGGAACCAACGCCAATCCAGTCTCCCGAGGGTAGGTCAGGGAGGTCGTGGGGGCCACAAAGCCGGGGTTCCAGAACACAGCTCCAGCCGTCAGCGGTGGTGTCATAGGCGGCCAGATATACCTGGTTCATCCGTGCGTCGAGCAGGGTCACCACGCGGGATGGGGGCACGGTCAGCGTCAGGCACTCCAGGGTAGATACGGGAAAGAGCGGGATTTTCAAGCTCAGGGCCAGTCCTTGGGCAATGCCACAGGCCAGACGGACTCCCGTGAACCCCCCTGGGCCAGCACCAAAGGCGATGGCGTCGAGGTTGGCCAGACTTTTTCCACTGTGGTGGAGAACTTCATGAAGCTGTTGCCATAGTCGCTCCGAAGGGCTGGGTTGGCTGTCTTCGAGGCTCGCCAGAACGTGGTTCTGATGGCATACCGCCACAGAAGCGAGGGGGGTTGAAAACTCCAGAGCAAGGAAGGTGGTTGTGGTCAATCCACATACTCCACATGACGATAGCGGCGGTAGAGCCAGAACATCAAGCTGCTGATGAATAGTGCCAGGAGCGTGACGCTGGTGTAAAAAGCGGATTCGGCGGGAACCAGGGGTTGTCCTTTGAGAGTTTCCAGGCCCAGTCCCCGAAACAGATGACGCAGGGGAGTGTCTTCGCGAATGACCCCGGCATAGACTCCGAGAAGGGCGAGAATGCTGATGTTTTCATTGAAATTCTGTACAGCAATACTGTGTCCTGCCCCCATCATTTGATGGCCGCGATGTTGCAGCAAAGCGTTCATGGGAACCACAAAGAACCCTGCCATGGCGCCGGCAGCCACCAGCAAAACCACGGCGATGGCCCAGTCTTTGACCACCAGCATGCCCAGAATGGCAAAGCCCATGGCGACTCCCACTGGCAACACCTTGATGGCGCTCTCCAATCGAACCCATTTGGCCGCAGCGATGGAGCCCAACGCAATACCCACCGCAGAGACGGCGGTGAGTTGTGTGGCCTGTTCCAGATTGAAATGCAGTTGCAACGTTGCCCAAACCAGTACGATCAGTCGCAGAGACGAGCCGACTCCCCAGAAAATGGTGGTCACGGCAAGGGAAACTTGTCCCAGGGGGTCACGCCATAACATGAGAAAGGAACGCCAGAAATCCTGTACCAGAAACCAGGGGTTTTTGCGTGCCAGTACATGATCTGGCATGACCTTGGGGATATATAGGTTAACTACGGCTGCAGCCACATAGAGCAGAAGGAGAATTAAAATCGCAAAACGGGGCGCATTCAATCCATGGGCTTGCAATGACGGGAATATTCCCAAAAAGTGATGGTAGAGGGGTAAGTCCGGTTTCAGCAACCATCCCCCCAGTACCGCACCAAAAATGATGGCGATGACCGTCAGTGCTTCCATCCAGCTGTTGGCCACCACCAGTTTTCCGGGGGGGAGACATTCCGTCAGGATGCCGTATTTTGCAGGAGAATAAGCAGCGGCACCGAGCCCCACCAAAGCATAGGCAAACAGCGGATTGATTCCCAGCATCATGGCCAAGCAGCCCAGTAATTTGATGATATTGCTGATGAACATGACCCAGCCCTTGGGATGGGCGTCGGAGAAAGCGCCGACGAAGGGAGCCAGGAAAATATAAGAAATGACAAAAAATTGTTGTAAGAACGGAACGTATTCCGGCGGTGCCGCGAGGGTTTTGAGCAGGGCAATGGCGGCAAAAAGCAGTGCGTTATCCGCCAGAGCTGACAAAAACTGCGCCAGCAAAATAATATAAAACCCTCCACCCATGGGGCTGTTACAACACTTCAGCGGCGTAATCCGCGAGTCGTGATCGTTCTCCGCGTTGCAGCGTAATATGCCCGCTATGACCCCAACCCTTGAATCGATCCACGACATAGGTCAGACCGGAACTGCCCTCCGTCAGATAGGGGGTGTCGATCTGCGCAATATTGCCCAGACAGACTACTTTGGTTCCCGGACCGGCTCAAGTGATCAGGGTTTTCATCTGTTTGGGCGTGAGATTCTGGGCTTCATCAATGATCAGATATTTGTTCAGGAAGGTGCGTCCGCGCATAAAATTGAGGGACTTGATCTTGATGCGTGAGCGAATCAGATCGCGGGTAGCGGCTCGTCCCCAGTCTCCCGCCTCGTCATCTCCCTTGTTGAGTACATCCAGATTGTCTTCCAGGGCTCCCATCCAAGGCGTCATTTTTTCTTCTTCGGTGCCGGGAAGAAAGCCGATATCTTCACCGACAGGGACGGTGACCCGCGTCATGATGATCTCTGAATACTGCTTGTGTTCCAGGGTTTGCATCAATCCGGCAGCCAGAGTGAGCAGCGTTTTTCCGGTGCCTGCCTGACCCAGCAGGGTGATGAAATCCAGGTCGGGATTCATCAGCAGGTTCAAGGCGAAGTTTTGCTCACGGTTGGCGGCGACGATGCCCCAAGTGTTGTTACGTTGCGAGGTATAGTCGCGCAGAATCTCAAGCACGGCAATGGATCCGGTGCGTTCTCGTACGCGGGCGTAGAAAGGTTTTTCGCCCTGTTCCTGAAAAACAAACTCATTCAGCAGTAAGGAGGGCACCAGAGGGCCTTCCACTTTGTAGAGGGTGCGTCCCTGCTCCTGCCAGGACTTCATATCCTTGCCATGGGTTTCCCAGAAGTCTTCCGGGAGTTCGCGGCTGCCGGTATACAACAGGTCCGAGTCCTCGAGAACCTTGTCGTTGTAATAATCCTCGGCTTCTACCCCCAGAGCCCAGGCTTTGATCCGCATGTTGATGTCTTTACTGACCAGGATGACCGCGCGCTGAGGTTGGCTGCGCTGGAGTTCCAGGGCAATGCCGAGGATCTGGTTATCGGCTTTTTCTGCGGCCAGAGGCAACGCTGGTGAGGATCCCTGGAGGGTCTGCAGAAATAGAGTGCCGGTGGGGGCGCCCTCATGCCCGCGGGAGAGGGAGATTCCCTGGCTGATGTTGGCTTTGTCGGCGCGGGTGATGAGTTCGTCGAGAAAACGACTGACCTGGCGTGCATTGCGCGCCACCTCTGTCATCCCTTTTTTGTTGTTATCCAGTTCTTCAATGGTGACCATGGGCAGAAACACATCGTGTTCCTGAAATTGAAAAAGACTGGTGGGATCGTGCAGCAGCACATTGGTGTCGAGGACAAACAATTTTGACTGGGAACTGGTGCGTGCGACCATAGGGTTAGAGGCTCCGAAAGTGGGGGCGGATGATCAGGAAAGACGTTTGACGGCATCAAGCACGATTTGGGCATGTCCCGGCACTTTGACACCGCGCCAAGCTTCTGCCAATCGACCCTCGCGGTCGATCAAGAAAGTGCTGCGCTCAATGCCACGCACCTGTTTTCCATACATGTTTTTGATTTTCATCACCCCGAACAGCGTACACGCCACTTCTTCCTCGTCACTCAGCAAGTGAAAGGGAAAACCCATCTTGGCGCGAAATTTTTCATGACTCGCCACAGTATCCCGAGAGATGCCGAGAATCGTGCACTTCAAAGCGACAAATTCGTCATGGAGTTGGGTAAATTGCAGTCCTTCGTCAGTGCATCCCGGAGTGTCATCCTTGGGGTAGAAGTAAAGAACCAGAGGTGAACCACGCAGCGCCGTCAACCGAAAGCGCTGCGCCCCAGTGGCGGGCAATTCAAAGTCCGGGACAAGATCCATTTTTTCCACAGTGACGGTCTCCTGCAAGTGAAAGGAAATTCCTCATCAGTATAGCGCAAGGGTCACGCAAGTGCCCCTTGTACTGCCAAAGAGCCGGAGCGTCCAGGAACCGTGCCCTGAATCACCGGGCAGAGGGGCAGGGCTCGCGGATCCAGTAGAGCAGCCATGTCGGCCAGGGAGCAGAAGCGGTACCCTTGACTCCGCCATCCTTCCAGAAGTTCCTGGAACACTGGGAGCAATCGCTGTCCCTCGAGTTCGGCATGAAGCGTGAAGACATGGCCGTGGGGTGGATCTTCGGCGGTGCGGGCTAAAATTGCTTGTGCCACGTTGGTGGGGTTGATGCCATCGAGACCGATCAGTTCGTCCAAAGTAGGAAGGGTTGTGGGGAGTTGCATGCAGCGTGCCGGTTGTTGATGAATCAGGGGGATGAAGGGTTGAATGCCGCGACAGTCTGACGACCAAAGAAATCCTTGTTCATCCAGCATGGCCAGAGCGTCTTCGGTCATTTGCCAGCCAGCAGCCCCGTGGACGACCGGAGACTGCCCGAAAATCCCGCGAAAGCGTTCCACGGCGAGGCGGATTTGCTGCTGGGCCCACGTTCTCGGGCGCTGGTGCAACTGGTCCTGCCAGGCGGTATGGTCCCAGGTATGGACGCCGACTTCGAAATGGGCGGCAGCTACGGCCGTCATGATTTTGGTGCTGGATCGGCCGATGTCCGGCCCGGGAAGAAGGGTTCCGTAGAGCAGCGTTTTCAGGCCGTAGTGTTCCAGCACGGAAGTGCGTTTGACCTTGCCCAGAAATCCCTTGCGAAAGACTCGCTTGAGGGCGCGGCCAGTATGGTCGGGACCGAGGCTGAAGAGGAAGGTGGCTTGGGCCTTCTGCTGTTGCAGAAGTTTCACCAGGGCGGGAACGCCTTCGCGGGTACCGCGCAAGGTATCCACATCAATTTTGAGGGCTAAAGTTCGCATGGAGGAGACTATGGACAATTTTGCGCTACTCGGCAAGTCCCCCAAGCTGATAGAATAGCGTTCTTTATTACTTTTTGGTTGAATTTCATGGCTCGTCATCTGCGTAACATCGCCATCATTGCCCATGTGGACCACGGCAAAACGACTCTGGTGGACAAACTTCTGCAACAGTCGGGGACTTTTGCGGCCCATCAGCATATGACCGAACGGGTCATGGACAGCAACGATCTGGAAAAGGAGCGAGGCATTACCATCCTGGCCAAAAATTGCGCGGTGGAATATGAGGGGACCCACATCAACATCGTGGATACTCCGGGGCATGCGGACTTTGGTGGAGAAGTGGAGCGGGTGCTGTCCATGGTGGATGGAGTGCTGCTGCTGGTGGACGCAGTGGAAGGTCCCATGCCCCAGACCCGCTTTGTGACGCGTAAAGCGTTGGCTCAGGGATTGAAACCCATCGTGGTGGTGAACAAGATCGACCGTCCGGGAGCGCGCCCGGATTGGGTCGTCAACCATACTTTCGATTTGTTCGACAAGTTGGGTGCTACCGAAGAACAACTGGATTTTCCGGTGGTGTACGCCTCTGCCTTGCAAGGATATGCGACCCTCGATCCGCAACAACCTGGGACGGATTTGCGCCCCTTGTTCGAGGCTATCCTGAAGTATGTACCGGAGCGTGCCGGTGATGCGACCGGCGGATTGCAACTGCAAATTATTTCTTTGGACTATTCCAGTTTCGTCGGGCGAATCGGCATTGGGCGTGTGCATCGTGGGCGTATTCGTCCCGCTCAGGAAGTGGCCATCGTTGCAGGGCCGGGAGCCACACCGAAGCGTGGGCGCATCAATCAGGTGCTGGGGTTCAAAGGGTTGGAACGGACTCCCTTCGACGCTGCCGAGGCGGGAGATATCGTACTGGTGACGGGAATCGATGAACTGGGCATAGGGGTAACCCTCACCGACCCGGATCGACCCGAGGCATTACCCATGCTGGCCGTGGACGAACCCACTTTGACCATGAATTTCCAGGTGAATACTTCCCCCTTTGCTGGTCAGGAAGGGAAATTTGTCACCAGTCGTCAGGTGCGTGAGCGCCTGGATCGGGAATTGTTGAGCAATGTGGCCTTGCGGGTTCAGGAAACCAACGATACGGATGTTTTTCTGGTCTCCGGGCGTGGCGAATTGCATTTGACCATTTTGCTCGAAAATATGCGCCGTGAGGGTTATGAGTTGGCTGTATCCCGCCCCCGTGTGTTGTTGAAGGAAATAGATGGCGTGCGTTGCGAGCCCTTCGAAGCCTTGACCGTAGATGTGGAAGAAGCTCATCAAGGGGCGGTGATGCAGGCCCTGGGTGAGCGCCGTGGGGATTTGCAGGACATGCAATCCGACAGCCAGGGGCGAGTCCGTCTCGATTACCATATTCCAGCCCGTGGTTTGATTGGTTTTCAGTCGGAGTTTCTGACTTTAACTCGGGGAACGGGCCTCATGAGTCACGTCTTCGACGATTATGGCCCGATGAAACCGGAAATTCCGGCCCGACGCAATGGCGTCCTGATCTCCGCAGAGCAGGGGGAGGCGGTGGCCTATGCCTTGTGGAAACTGCAGGATCGCGGGCGCATGTTTGTGGTGCCTGGGGATCGGGTCTACGAAGGGATGGTCATCGGGATTCACAGCCGGGACAATGACCTGGTGGTCAATCCCGTGCGCACCAAACAATTGACCAATATCCGGGCAGCGGGCAAGGATGAGGCGGTGATTTTGACGGCACCGGTGGCCATGACTCTGGAATCTGCCATCGAGTTCATCGATGATGATGAACTGGTGGAAATTACGCCGCAAACCCTGCGCATTCGCAAGCGTTACCTTTCTGAAAATGAACGCAAGCGAGCCTCTCGTACCGTGGAGGGTTGATCTGGGCTGGACAGGTGGCAGCGCTTGCATATTTTGTACGGATGCGTACAATAGAGTGTTTTAGAACGGGAGTAAACTCGCTTGAAGCAGGGGCAAAGGGTACGGCAGGCACCAGGTATTCACGGCGATCTCCCGATTGCAATGCGGGTCGGGAGGGGGCTTTATCAAGCCACCGTGGTGTATGGGTTGATGCTGCTGCTCACGGGTTGTACCACCGTAGGTCCTGACTTTTCCTCGCCCCGCCCACCTGCCGAGTCTCAGGTGACGCCGGAAGCCAGTGTGCCGCGTACCGTTTCGGCCCCCGTGGCTTTGGGAGAATCTCAGGAGTTTTCTGCCACCGCCCATGCCGGTGAAGAGTGGTGGAAAGCGTATCGTTCCACGGCGTTGAATCAGGTGGTGGCTCAGGGATTGGCTCAAAATCCTACAGTGGCAGCGGCCCAAGCCTCGCTGATTCAAGCGGGCGAATATGCGGCAGCGGTGCGTGATAATCTCACCGTACCCACTGTGGACGCCCAATTGGGGCAAACTCGGGAGCGTTTGTCCACTGCAGCCTTCGGTTTACCTGGGGGCCAAGCCTATACTTTCAGTCTGACCAATGCTTCGGTGAATGTGGCCTATCCCCTTGATGTGTTCGGCGGTAATCGGCGTCAGATCGAAGCCCTCGAAGCGCAGCATGAAATGCAGGCCCATCTCTGGCAAGCCGCGCGCGAGACTCTGATTGCCAACATCGTCACTACCGTGGTGCGCGAAGCCACCCTACGGGATCAACGGGACGCAACAGATGCTGTGATTCAGGCCCAGACTGAAATTCTGGCATTGGCGCGGCAGCGCCAGAGTCTGGGAGCATTGTCGTCGAATGATGTGCAGGAGCCGGCAGCAGATCTGGCCTTGAGTCGGGCCACCCGCTTGTCTCTGGAGCAACAACTGGATCAGACGCGCCACCAGTTGGCCGCGTATCTGGGGCAGACACCAGCAGAATTTCCCTTGCCCGAGTTTCATCTGGCGGATTTGCACTTGCCCCAACAACTCCCTCGTGCGGTGCCTTCGGAGTTGGTTCACCGGCGCCCCGATATTCGTGCCAGCGAAGCTCAGTGGCATCAGGCCAGTGCCAACTTGGGAGTGACTATTGCAGGGGCTTATCCCGCAGTCAATCTTACCGGCAGTATGGGGGCCATGGCTTTGACCCCGGGAACATTATTCAATGCGGCTTCTTCGGTGTGGAGTTTGGGTGCTGGGGTGGTTCAGCCGCTATTTCATGGAGGAGCTCTGGCCGCCGAAAAGCGCGGTGCTGAGGCAGCGCTTCAGGCCGCAGCGGCCCAATATCGAAAAACCGTGGTAGAAGCTTTCCGCTCCGTGGCCGATGTGTTGCGTGCTCTGGACCATGATGCATCGACACTGGTTGTGGAACAGGAAGCGGCCGATGCCCATCAACAATCCTTAGACCTGGCAGATCATCAATACGCCGTGGGTGGGGTCAGTTATCTGACGGTGCTGAATGCCCGGGTTCAGAGTGGGCTGGCGCATCAGGGAGTGGCTCAGGCTCAAGGTGGGCGTCTGGCGGATACCGCTGCATTTTATCTGGCATTGGGGGGGGAATCACCGTCTGGTTCATCTGTTCCGGAATCATCCGAGACGGGCACCCCCTCTGGTCCGTTGTCAACCCGGTCTTCGGACCCTGCTGTTTCTGCTTTGCGGTGATTATTCATGACGACCGATCGTACTCCTTCTTTTAAAAAACGCCTGATACTCATGGCGGTGCTCATGGGGTTGCTGGTGGCCGGATTGGTGGGTTTCAATCTGTTCAAGATGACCATGATGAAAAAGTATCTCGGGCAGGCCGCTCACCCCCCCCAGAGTGTGACCACCCAAATCCTGCGGCGCACGTTATGGGAACCTTCCTTTGATACCGTAGGTGCTTTGCGTGCGGCGCGAGGGGTGGATATCAGCGTGGAAGTGCCGGGAATGGTGCGGCATATGGCTTTCCAGGCAGGAGATCGGGTTCAGAAAGGGCAGACTTTAGTGGAGATGGTGGATGATGCAGAGCGCGCTGCGGTGGCATCACAGGAAGCTGGGCTGAAATTGGCGCGGTTGACATTGACGCGGGATGAAGCCCAATTTGCTCTTCATGCCATCAGCCAGGCGCAGTTGGAAGCTGATCGGGCCGATGTGGATGGGCGTGTAGCGCAACTCGAACAGCAACGGGCGCTTTTGGCAAAAAAAATCATCGTGGCTCCCTTTGCCGGACAGATGGGAATTACTACGATCAATCCGGGACAATATCTCAATCCAGGAGATAAGATTGCCACGTTGCAAACCGTAGATCAGTTGCTGGTGGATTTTAATGTGCCGCAACAATATTTGAGCCACCTGAAAAATGGCCAAGTCGTGCATCTGACCTTTGAAGCTTGGCCCCAGCGCTCGTTCCATGCACGGGTGGTGGCTCATAATCCACAGGTGGATGCGGCAACCCGCAATATTCTGGTGGAAGCGCGCCTTGATCCGGTCAAGGGCGGAGAACTCCTTCCTGGAACCTTTGGCCATATCGTCTGGGACTATGGCCAAGCCGAAGAGAGGTTGACCTTGCCTCAGGCGGCGATTGCTTTCAATCCCTATGGATCCACGGTGTTCGTGGTTCACCATGACTCTTCGGGGACCCACCCCAAAGCACAACAGGTGTTCATCACCACGGGTGACACTCGTGGTGATCAGGTGGTGGTGCTGACGGGTCTCAAGGAGGGCGAAGAAGTAGTGACCAGTGGTCAGCTCAAGCTTACCTCTGGGAGCCCCGTTGCCATCAGTCACGATGCCAGTCCTCCGGGAGACTCTGCTCCCACTCCTCAAGAACAGTAAAAGGCGTCATCCATGCGTTTTACCGATCTCTTTTTGCGTCGTCCCGTGCTTGCTACGGTGGTGAACCTGATCATTCTGGTGCTGGGGCTGCGTGCCTTGTTCGGCTTGCCGGTGAGTCAATATCCCCGCACCCAGAATGCGGTGGTGACCATTTCCACCAGTTACTACGGCGCAGATGCCCAAACTGTAGCGGGGTTCATTACTCAGCCCCTGGAAGCCGCTATTGCTCAGGCGCAGGGAATCGATTACCTCTCTTCCAACAGCTTAATGGGATCTTCGGTCATCATGGCGACCTTGCGGCTGAATTATGATGCCAGCCGGGCCTTGACGGAAATCAATACCCAGGTCAATTCGGTGCGTAACCAGCTGCCTCCCCAGGCCCAACAGCCTGTCCTGTCGGTGCAGGTGGGGCAGACCGTGGATACCATGTACATGGGGTTTTACAGCGATACTTTGCCCACCAGCAATGTAACCGATTTTCTGTTGCGCGAAGTGAAACCTACCCTGGATTCTATTGACGGGGTACAAACGGCAGAATTGTTGGGCGCGCGCAATTTTGCCTTGCGTGCCTGGCTGGATCAGACCCGAATGGCCGCCAATGGGGTGACGGCGGCGGATGTGAGCGCGGCTCTGGCTGCCAATAATTACTTGGCGTCTACTGGTGCTTCCAAGGGGCAAGCGGTGACGGTAGATCTGACGGCAGGAACAGACCTACACTCCGTGGCGGATTTCAAACGGTTGGTGGTGAAGCAGAAGAACATGGCATTGGTGCGCCTCGAAGATGTGGCAGAAGTCACTCTGGGGTCAGACAACTATGATTTCAATGTGGCCTTTGACGGAAAGAAGTCAGTATTCATCGGAATCAAGGTAGCGCCCAATGCCAATGTGTTGGAAGTGGCCCAACGGGTGCGTAAGGCTTTCCCCGCACTGCAGGCCAAACTGCCCACCGGTTTGACGGGAGATATCGTTTACGATTCCACGGAATATATCACTTCCGCCATCCACGAAGTCGCCAAAACGCTGCTGGAAGCATTGGCTATCGTGACGGCGGTCATCTTCCTGTTCCTGGGTCGTGCCCGAGCGGTGGTGATTCCTGTAGTCACCCTCCCCCTATCGCTGGTGGGGACCTTCCTGATCATGCTGATGCTGGGCTATTCCATCAATCTTTTGACTTTGCTGGCGTTGGTGCTGGCTATTGGTCTGGTAGTGGATGATGCCATCATCGTGGTAGAGAATGTGGAGCGGCATCAACGGGAGGGAAAAACGGCTCGCGAAGCCGCTAAGTTGGCAGCCCGAGAACTGGCCGGACCGATTCTGGCGATGACCGTAGTTCTGGTGGCGGTGTATATCCCCATCGGCTTTCAGGGAGGATTGACGGGGGCCTTGTTTACCGAGTTTGCGTTTACCCTGGCAGGAGCCGTCACGGTCTCCGGAGTAGTGGCGTTGACCTTGTCGCCTGTGATGTGTGCGCACTTTTTGGCGAATGCTGCGCCTCCCAAGGGCATCATGGCCCGTCTGGAACGAGGACTGGATCGGCTCCATGAAGGTTATCGGCGTGTGCTGACCAGCGCTTTGGAAACCAGTTCGGTGCTGGTTATCATGGGGTTTTTGTTTCTCGGGGTGACGGTTTACCTGTTCATGACTTCGGCGCGGGAACTCGCCCCCCAGGAAGATCAGGGCATTGTATTGTACTCCATGATCGGCCCCCCCAATGTGACATCCGATGAAATTCTGCGCAGCGCTCAAGCGTTGCACCGGATTGCCAAAGCCGAACCGGAATTTGCCCAGATGTTCCAGATTACCGGGGCGCCAGTGATCAATCAGGGCATCGGAGGGGTGGTATTCAAACCTTGGGATCAACGTACCCGTAGTTCGGAACAATTGCAAAAAGATTTGCAGGGACGATGGGCTCAGGTCCCTGGTGTGCGTGTGGCTGCGTTTCAGTTTCCCCCTCTTCCTGGAACCCAGGGTTTGCCGGTGCAGTTTGTCATCAGTACTACGGAGTCCTTTGGCCGTCTCGACGAAGTGGCCCAGAAAGTCTTGGCGCGGGCACGTCAGAGCGGGATGTTCTTTTTTGTGGACGCCGACCTGAAGCTGGATAAACCCCAGTCGCGCTTTGTCGTTGATAGAGATATGACGGCCAGCATGGGGCTGACCGAACAGGATGTGGGGAATACCCTGGGAGCTTCCCTATCGGGGGACTACATCAATTACTTTTCCATGGACGGTCGTTCCTACCGTGTGATTCCTCAAGTCAAGCAAGTGGATCGCCTCAATCCATCGCAGGTACCTGGCTATTACCTTCATACCCCGGACGGCAATCTCTTTGCGGCGGGGACTTTAGGGCACTTACAACAGCGGGTGGTGCCGGAAACCGTGAGTCATTTCCAGCAACTCAATGCCACCACCATCGCGGGTGTGGCGACGCCTATGGTTTCACAGGGTCAGGTGTTGGCTTTCCTCAAAAAGACCCTGGAGGAAGTCGCTCCCACGGGGTATACCGTGGACTACTCGGGAGCCTCGCGCCAATTCATGAGTGAATCGGGGAGCTTTGCCGTCACTCTGTTGTTTGCCGTATTGATGGTGTTTCTGGTGTTGGCTGCCTTATTTGAGAGTTTCCGTGATCCACTCATCATTCTAATTTCCATTCCCATGGCTCTGTTTGGGGCGCTATTGCTGATCAATCTGGGGGGTTCCAGCCTGAATATTTATACTCAGGTGGGATTGGTGACCCTCATGGGGTTGATCAGCAAGCACGGGATCCTCATCGTCCAGTTTGCCAATGAGTTGCAGCGTGAAGGTCGCGCCAAACGTGAAGCCATCATCGATGCGGCGGGCATTCGTATGCGCCCCATATTGATGACCACGGCAGCCATGGTGCTCGGAGTTTTGCCCTTGGTTCTGGCCTCCGGAGCTGGAGCTGCAGGGCGGCGGGCCATGGGATTGGTGATTTTCTCTGGCCTGTCTATTGGAACACTCTTCACCCTGTTTGTGGTGCCGGCCATGTATCTGCTGTTGGCACGGGTACGCAGTGCAGGAGATAATACGGACTGAAGCGGGGGGTCAGCGTTCGACGAAGGCGCGTTCGATGACGAAATCGCCGGGTTCACCCACCCCACCGGAAATTTTTAATCCCCGTTCCGTCAGCAATGCCGAGATGTCTTTGAGCATTCCTGGGCTGCCACAGATCATGGCGCGATCCACTGCAGGGTCGAGGGGGGGCAACCCTACATCGGAGAACAGTTTGCCGTTTTCAATGAGGGTGGTGATACGTCCCGTGGTTTCAAATTCTTCGCGGGTCACGGTGGGGTAGTACACCAGTTTCTGCCGGACTTCCTCGCCAAAGTATTCGTTGGCGGGCAATTCATGCAGGATGAAATCTCGGTAAGCCAGTTCGGATACCTGGCGGACGCCGTGTACCAGAATGATTTTATCAAAGCGTTCGTAGGTTTCGGGATCCTTGATGATGCTCATGAAAGGAGCGAGTCCGGTCCCTGTAGAGAACAGGTAGACATGCTTCCCCGGCAATAGATCATGGGTCACCAGGGTACCGACGGGTTTTTTGCTCACCAGCAGGGAATCTCCCACTTGAATATGTTGCAAACGGGAAGTGAGAGGGCCATTGGGAACCTTGATGCTGAGAAATTCCAGATGCTCGTCGTAGTTGGCGCTGGCGATGCTGTAGGCGCGGGTCAGGGGTTTGCCATTCACTTCCAGACCAATCATGACAAAATGACCGTTTTCAAAGCGTAAACCAGGATCACGGGTGGTGGTGAAACTGAACAGGGTGTCGTTCCAGTGATGGACGGAAAGAATTTTTTCGGTACTGTAAGCGGCCATGATAAAAATACAAGAGTCATTGATGAGAGGGATTATAGGCGCTCTGTGCCGGTTCCCAAAGTCGTGTCGGTTATAATCTTATGATGAATCCCTATGCATCCCGTCTGGCAGACTGGCGAGCCCACGGTTTGGCTCGCGATCTGCGCCCTCTTGGGGGGCCCCAAGGTCCCCTTCTGGCTGTGGCCCAAGAGCATTTTCTGGCCTTTTGCTCCAGCGATTATCTGGGGTTGGCCAACGAACCGAGGGTGCGTGAGGCAGCCCATGAGGCTTTGGAACGATATGGGTTTGGCGCGGGAGCATCCGCCTTGGTATGTGGCTATTATGCTCTCGTGGCAGAATTGGAAGCCACCTTGGCCGAATGGCTGGGACAACCTCGAGCACTGGTTTTCTCTTCGGGGTACGCGGCCCATGTGGGCACGATTCCGGCTTTGGTGGATCAAGAGACGGCGGTGTTTTCCGATGCCCTCAATCATGCCAGCATGATCGATGGGGTGCGTCTGGCGCGACCGGGGCAACTCAGCGTATTTCCTCACAATGATCTCGTTGCTCTGGAAGCGGCCTTGCAGGGTTGTTCTTTGCCCTATCGCTGGATTTTGACGGAAGGGGTCTTCAGCATGGATGGCGATCAGGCGCCCCTGGCGGGGATGGTGGCTTTGGCGGAGCAATACGATGCCTGGATTTTGCTGGACGATGCCCATGGTCTGGGCGTGCTGGGGGAACAGGGGCGAGGTTCCATGAGTCATCAGGGCGTGACGTCCTCTCGGGTATTGCACATGGCCACGTTGGGTAAAGCGATGGGTACGGCAGGGGCTTTCGTCGCTGGGGATGCCGACATTATCGAGTGGATTGCGCAGCGGGCGCGTACCCACATGTTTTCCACGGCGTTACCTCCTATGGTGGCAGGAGCAACCCACGTAGCCTTAAAACTTTTACGGCATGAGGAGTGGCGGCGGAAAAACTTGCAGCAACTGGGTCAGCAGTTGCAGCAGGGGTTGATGTCCACAGGTTTGGCGCTGCAGCCTTCGCAGAGTGCCATTCATCCGTTGATTTTGGGCGACAATCCACGGGCGATGGCGGCAGCGGCATGGCTTCGGGCACAGGGACTTTGGGTCGCAGCCATTCGTCCCCCCAGTGTGCCCATGGGGACGTCTCGGTTGCGCATTTCTCTGAGTGCGCGTCATACCCCAGAACAGGTGGAGCAGTTGATTGAAGGGTTGAAACAGTGGCAGGAGTCTGAACATGTCTAAAATTATTCCATTAGCCGAGCGCAGTGCAGCGGCGGTGTGGCATCCTTGTACCCAGATGTCCCAGTTGGAGCGATCGCCAGTACGGGCCATTCGAAGTGCCCAAGGTTCGTGGCTCCACGACGAGGATGGGCGGCGCTATCTCGATGCCATCAGTTCCTGGTGGGTCAATCTCTTTGGTCATTGTCATCCAGCCATTGTTGCTGCGCTGAAGGCACAACTCGACCAGTTGGACCATGTGATGCTGGCAGGATTTACCCATGAACCCGTGGTGCAATTGTCCGAACGACTGTCTGTGCGTACTGGGGGAGCCCTGGGGCATTGTTTTTATGGCTCGGATGGGGCCTCTGCCACGGAAATGGCCCTCAAGATGAGTGCTCATTACTGGCGTAATCGTGGTCAATTGCAAAAAAACACTTTTGTTTCCCTAGCTCAGGGCTATCACGGGGAAACCTTGGGAGCGCTGGGGGTGACGGACATCCCTCTGTTCCGTACTGCTTATGCCTCATTAATTCGTGGATCCACGGTGATTCCCTCTCCGGACAGCCGGACGCCCGACAGTGAAGCGATTTCTTTGCAGGCGTTAGAACATCACTTGGAGGCTCACCACCGAACGGTGGCGGCCGTGATTCTGGAACCCCTGGTTCAGGCAGCAGCAGGCATGGTATTTCATTCGCCGGAATATCTGCGGGCGGTGGCTGGAGCTTGCCAGCGTTTCGACGTCCATCTGATTTGTGATGAAATTGCGGTGGGGTTTGGTCGTACGGGGTCGTTTTTTGCGTACCAGCAGGCGGATATCACACCAGATTTTTTATGTCTGTCGAAGGGGATTACCGGTGGCTTCCTGCCGCTCTCGGCGGTGCTCACCCGGGATCAGATCTACCAGGAGTTTTATGGCGAGGGGGTGGACCGAGCCTTTCTCCATTCCCATTCGTACACCGGGAATGCTTTGGCGTGTCGAGCGGCATTGGCCGTTCAGGACCTCTTTGACCAGAGCGACATCCTGGCATGGAATCGGGCAAGACACGTCGACTTGATGCGCATCTCCCAGCCCTTGTTTGAACATCCTCGGGTGCGCCAGGGAAGGGTTCGGGGAATGATCTGGGCGTTTGATGTGGAATTCACCCTGCCAGACTTTCCCCGTCGTTTCCACGAAGCGGCACTTGCTGCCGAACTGTTATTGCGCCCCATTGGCAATACGGTCTATTTCATGCCGCCATTAAATGTGAGTGAAGACGAATTCTCATTTTTGGTGGCAGGAACGTTGACCGTATTGGAAGCGCTGGGAATATGATCGCGCCCGGATGGTTTGTGGCCGGAACGGATACGGGAGTCGGCAAGACGCGCGTGGCTTGTGCCTTGCTTCAGGGGCTGCGCCGGCATGGCTGGAGGGCACAGGGAATGAAGCCCGTAGCGTCGGGTGGGCAGTGGTTGCAGGGGCGTTGGACCAATGAAGATGTGGCCGCTCTGGAGCATTACTCCACTCCCTGGAGCCGTGAGCACCAAGCCCCGCCTATGGAATGGGTCAATCCCTATGGCTTTGATCCGCCGATTGCTCCGCACATCGCGGCCCAACAAGAAGGACGGGAAATTTCCTTTGCGGTCATCCGTTCTTGTCTCGCCCAGTTGCAGGCAGGCACCCGGGCTGTGGTGGTGGAAGGCGCAGGAGGGTTGCGGGTGCCTTTGGGAACCGAAGGCGATATGATCGACCTGTGCGTGGCGTTGGATCTGCCGTTGATTCTCGTCGTCGGGTTGCGTCTCGGGTGTCTGAATCAGGCTCTACTGAGCATGGAAGCGATTCAACGGCGGGGGGCGCGTTGGGGAGGCTGGGTGGCCAATGAACTCACCCCGAATTTGGTCGTCAGGGATGAACAGATCGACACCTTGCGCGCGCGTATGGAAAATCCTTATCTCGGGATGATTCCCTTCGGAGCCGAGATGGACACTGGGGCACAAGCATTGGATTGGGTACAGTTGTTGGGCCAAAATCGGACAGGGGTGGAGTGATACGATGCTGCTATGGTTTGTGATTGGCTATTGGGCGATTTCTGTGGCCATTGGTCTGGTCGTGGCGTTGCGGGTGCGGAATACGGCGGACTATGCGGCGGCGGGCCATCGCATGCCCATGTATGTGGTGACTGCCACGGTATTTGCTACCTGGTTCGGCTCCGAGACGGTATTGGGGATTCCGGCGACTTTTCTCAAAGAAGGATTGCACGGCGTGGTGGCGGATCCTTTCGGCTCTTCCCTGTGCTTGATTCTGGTGGGGTTGTTCTTTGCCAAACCCCTGTATCGTCGCAAGTTGCTGACCATTGGAGATTTTTATCGGCGTCAATATGGGCGTACGGTGGAAGTTCTGGTGACCCTGTGTATTGTCATATCCTATCTCGGTTGGGTAGCGGCCCAGATCAAGGCCTTGGGTCTGGTGTTCAATGTCGTGTCTGATGGGGCCATGTCCAAAACCGTAGGGATGCTGGTGGGGGCGGCAACGGTGATGGTATATACCTTGTTTGGCGGAATGCTCTCGGTGGCCATTACCGACTTCATTCAGATGATCGTCATCATGTTGGGTATGGTGTACATCGGCTGGGATTTGAGTGGTTCGGCAGGAGGGGTTGAGGCGGTGGTACAGCAGGCTTCCGCCCAAGGCAAATTTGATTTTTGGCCGGCGCCGCACTGGGGGGAGGTCATTGCTTTTTTCACGGCCTGGATCACCATGATGCTGGGTTCCATTCCTCAACAGGATGTGTTTCAGCGAGTGACTTCTTCCGATACGGAAACTACGGCGCGTAATGCCTCGGTGCTCGGTGGCGTACTGTATTTTATGTTTGCCTTCATTCCCATGTTTTTGGCCTATTCAGCCACTCGTATCGACCCCGCTCTGGTCAAGCAGTACCTGGATACCGATTCCCAATTGATTTTACCCAAGCTGATCCTGACCCATGCCCCCCAATTTGCTCAGATCATGTTTTTTGGGGCTCTGCTTTCCGCCATCAAAAGTTGTGCGTCTGCAACGTTGCTTGCCCCTTCTGTCACCTTTGCTGAAAATATCGTGCGCGGCTTTGTGCCTGCCATGACGGATAAGCAACTCCTTGCGGTGATGCGCTGGGTGGTGTTTTTGTTTACCTGTCTGGTGACCACCATAGCCCTGAATTCACAAGCATCCATTTTCAGCATGGTGGAGGATGCCTACAAAATTACTCTGGTGGCTGCCTTTGTGCCTTTGGCTTTTGGTGTGTATTGGAAACGAGCGACTCCGTGGGGAGGTTTGGCTTCTGTGGTATTGGGCGCAGGCCTCTGGTTGCTGGCGGAATGGCTGGCACCGGACGCCATGATTCCGCCTCAGTTGGCCGGACTGGGGGCCAGCCTGGTGGGCATGATCGGCGGTTCGTTGCTGGAAGCGCGCGGCAAAAGAGGCTCCTCCTGGCAGCTCTCGGCATAAAAAAAGGGTGATCCAGTGGATCACCCCAAGATGCTGGAGAGGGTGGTGGGCGTTACTGGGCCAGTCTGGGAGGACTGATTACGCCATAGGAGGTTTGGGCAGTACTTCCCGAAGTGTTCGCCTTTGCCGAGGTATTGCTGACGCAGCCGGAGGATAGGGTGGCATTGATGGTGCCGTCGTGGGCTGAGAGGATGTGCATGCAGGCAAAACCGGTGATGGTTTGGTTGCCACTATTGTTGCTTGTGGCGTTATCTACCACGGGAACAATGGCGTATTCACAGGAATGATTGCCTGCCGCACTGCAGTTGTTGATACTGGTGTAGGGATCTCCGCTGCCTTGGCCCTGATTGTTGTTCCCCTGACCATTGTCACCGCCTTGGTTGTTGTTGTTGCTATCGCCGTGGTGATGGTCGGTTCTCAGCAGAAAGTGGGAACCGTTGGGGGAAAACGGCGCAGAGAACTGCACTCGCATCAGGGGGTTCGTGCCGTGGACTGGGCTTAGATAGGCGTAGGCGGCACGGGAATGACCATGAAGTCCCCCGGAACCGAGTGCCAGACGACTGCCCGATTCCCGTTGGCTTCCCTGTTGATTTTGATTGCCATTATTGTTCCGATTGCCATTATTGTTCCGATTGCCATTGTAATCATTACCTTGAAGACAAATGGAATCGCCTACATGCAGGTCCTGAGAATTGCCGTTTTGAGTGACCCGTTGGCAACCATCAAAATTATTGTTATCGGGTTGCGAGGTGAGGGTGGTCAGTTGGCCGGTGACGCAACTGCTACTGTTGCCGCCTTGTCCCAGGCCTTGACCAGCGCCATTGCCGGGTCCGTTGCCATTTCCTGGGCCCCCGTTGCCATCTCCCGTTCCCTGGGATGTATTGGCACTGCCGTTGCGGTCGGCTCCAGAATTATGCGAAGAGCCATCTACCCGAATGAAATGAGGCAATCCGGACAGGTGTTGTAACGCGCTGTTCTGGGGTAGGGCGGCGTCAGTAAAATCAGTACGCACCAAGTGTGGGCGGGTATCGACATAGTAGTGGGCCGTGGCTCGCTGGGGCTGAACTGCTGAGGTTTTGTCCCACAGAGAGTTCCATGAGCCATTGAGGCTATCATGTTGTTGCTGCTGTTGCTGCTGCTGGTTATTGTTTTCGCCGCCACCACCGCAGGTGTGGGTGGGGCCGACTTGAATGGGATCGCTCTTGGGTTGATTATTACTTGAGTCCCAATACTGGTTGATGGCGCATTGGGGAATGGCGATGGGCAGATTGGTGCCTCCCGCACCGATGGAGGTGGGTTGCTGCACGATGGCCGTGGCCGTGGCCGTGACGTTCATGCTGTTGACGCCAACGACTCCGGCAAAGAACATGTTCACATGCTTGGTCATGCTGACCTGGACAGCGGCCTCATTGGAGGGGGCGCTGGGTGAAATGCTTTTCCAGTAGTTGGCATTGACAGTCAAGGTATCCTGACTCCCGATAGGCGTGTTTTGATTGACCGTGACATACACCGGAGAGCCAGCGCTGTTGGTCATGGTGGAAAAATTGGGAGCTGCCGAGCCTTGGGTGTAGAGCAGTCCAGCGCCCCGCAGAGCGGCCGCATCCACCGCGTTCTGCACATCATTGCGGGCCACCATGACATTACCGACATCCACGGCCATGGCGCCCGAGCCCAGCAAGGCCACCATGGACAGTGCGGCGGCCACGCTGACCGCTCCTCGCTCCAGGGTGGTGGATGTCGGAGGAAGGGCTCGAGGTTTGGAAAACCGATCATTTGTGAGCTTATTCATAGTACATCACCGCCGTAGAAGAAAGGTTGCTGGAACCCTGGACCGCACTTAAAATGCCGAATCCAAGCCCTTGAAACGTATAATTCACTGTCACTTCAATCGCTGCACCACTGGTGCTTCCGCTACCAAAGGTGTTGCAATTGACCGAAACAGACGGGGAGTTCGATTTCCCCTGGTAAGAAATCAAAGTACTTGCCGCATAATTGCTGGCCACCATGCAAGCCGAACCAGAGCCACTTCCAGAACAAGGGCTGGAGCCCTGAATGGCGGCAATTCCTGGATCGCTACAGCTGACTGGATGGGTAAGGCTTACAGATTGCACCGAACCCCATCGTGCCCCTTCACGGGCAGCATTGGTGACCATGATTTGGTCATACATCATGGTGCCAAACTCCACAATGCCAAACATGACCAATAGCATGATCGGGAAAACGATGGCAAATTCGACCGCGGCTGCCCCGCGTTCCATGTTCATAAATTGGGGTCTCAAAAGTAAGCTCTCCAGTAGGAATTCTAACGCATAAAAAAACAGGAATGCAAGGGATATTTTAATGTAACCTATTGTAGTGCAATGTAATTATTATAAGGGACAACAATAATCATGGGGAGGGTAAGAAAAAAGCCTTGTGTCCATATAAGAGATTATTGGTAGGCAGGGTATCATCTATTCACCAGAGAGAAAAAAAGACATTATATTCTGTCACGGTTGTCGTATAATTTTGTGTGCAGAGTAAGAATAACCTTTATTATCTAAAGGTTGAAGTGACTATCTGCCAAAAAGAATAAAAAACTGTTGATAGTTGCGAAAAAAATATGCTATAAGGCACACTGAGTGCTCTGAAAACCGGATTGCTCGCGCATGGACTGGGTTGAATCAGGCCTCATGCAGGGAAGTCTAAATAAGCGTTTTGTATCTGGCAAAAATTGATCAGGAGGTTTCATGAACAAAATTATCGGTGCAGTGAAGCAGTTTGCGCGTTCGGAAGAAGCGGTAACAGCGATTGAATATGCCTTGCTGGCGGCTTTGATTGCCGTAGCCATCATTGGTGGAGCCACCCTTTTAGGTTCTGATATCAGCGGTAAGTTTTCCAGTATTGGTGGCGTGCTCTAAAGCGGAAAGGATGGATCGAGAGGCGGGGTGATTGTTCAGACGCCGGTGCTGTTTGGGTTGTTGCCGGTCTTGAGTTGGTCGGTTTGGACGGATCTGCGGAACAGAAAAGTATCCAATCTCTGGATCTTGGTGGGGTTGCTATTGTATCTGCTGCTGCTGCCTTTTGATCAGCATGGGGTAGTGCGTGCGGTGATCGGAGGAGTTGTAGGTCTGGTCATCTTCTTGCCTTTCTACTGGAAAGGTGGGATGGGTGCAGCCGATCTTAAGTTGCTGGGTTTGGTGGGGGTTTATCTGGGGCCCTTGGGGGTGGTGTATTGTGCGCTATACACGGCCTTGGCAGGGGGGGGCATCGCTGTCTGGGTTTTATTGGTTCGTGGTTCGAGCCGCTTGCCGTATGCTTTAGCGATTGCCTCTGGGGTCGCTGTTTATCTGCTGAAGCAAGGAATGAAGGGGGGCGTGGGTGCTGCTCTGGGGTGATCAGGGGCGCCCTTGCTGGTATCACCATATCGCGCAGAGGCGCAGGTATTGTGCTGTGGTATCGTTTCAATGAATATGAAGATTGACAACCGGCCCTGATAAATCCAAATATGCCTAAGCAGAAAGCATTAATATTCCTGTTAATCTCGTTGTTACTCAGCGGAATCACCATTTGGGCCGCGGTGCGTTGGGTCAATCACCAGATTTCCAGTCGAGTGACCCATCAATCGGTCAAGGTGGTCGTAGCGGCGATCCCCATCCAGGCTGGGGAGAGTATACGTCCGGGGTTGTTAAAAACTATGGACTGGCCATCCAATGAACCTATTGTCGGTGGCTATTCCGATATCGGACCCTTGTCAGAGCGGGTGGCCATTACCCCCTTTTCCATTGGCGAGCCGATTCTTGAATCTCATTTGGCGCCGCAGGGGAGTCGGGCTGGTCTTTCGTCCCTGATTGCGTCTGGTATGCGTGCGATTTCAGTTCATGTCAATGATGTGGCTGGGGTCGCAGGTTTTGCCTTGCCAGGAAATTTCGTGGATGTACTGGTGGCTTTTCAAGATGACCAGAATCACATGGTCTCCAAAATAGTCCTTCAAAACGTTCGGGTTCTCGCGGTGGCTCAAGATGTGACGCTGAAAGAGGATGTCAAAGCCAAGGTGGTGAATGCCGTCACCCTTGAAGTGACGCCCGATCAGGCTGAGGCGCTGGATCTGGCCAAGTCCGTAGGGACTGTGAGCTTGGTGCTAAGAAACCAAGTGGATAAAAATCAGGTTGTAACACCGGGTGCGCGCAAGTATGAATTGCTGGGAGCGGCTCCTGCTATCCCTAAGCCGACACCTGCCCCAGTCAGCCATCGTGTCGGCCGCGTTCCGGCTGTGTCATCGGGAGTGGAAATTATTCGAGGAACGAGCCATGCAAATGCAGTTCCCCAGTAGGATCGCGATATGAATCTTCACACCAAACTCATTGGCTTGGCTTTCTTATGTCTGGCTCTGAACAGTCAGGCTGGACATGAAGTGGTCCTCGCATCGGGAGCTATACCTCCCGATGCTTCATATACTTCTGCGAATCAGGCAGCAACTTCTTCCGTTGTTAATGGGGAGCTTGCTCCGGTGGTTCAGGCGGCCCTCAACAAGTCTCTGCGAATCCGTGTTACTGCTCCATTGGTACGAGTGTCGGTGGCCAATCCCGAGATTGCTGATGTCAGTTTGGTGCGCAACCAAGAGATTTTTTTGGTGGGGAAGAAGGTGGGTAGTACCAACCTATTTCTTTGGACTAAAGATGGCGGCATGACTTCCATGGATGTGGTGGTTTCCATTGATGTGTCGGGGTTACAAAATAAACTGCGGGAACTGGTCCCGGAAGAAAAGGGCGTGAAAGTCAGTCCTGCAGGAGAAGCCTTCGTGCTGTCGGGCTCTGTCGCGGATGGCGTGATTTTGCGTCAGATTGTGCTGATTGCGGAGCAGTATGGGGGTAAAAAGATCATCAATTTGCTGTCCACACGGAATGTCTCTCAGGTGCTTCTAGAAGTGAAGGTGGTGGAGATTCAGAAAACTCTGGATGATAAAATGGGTGCAAACGCGGCGTTTGGCAGTCAGGGAGGATCATTTTTTGGAGGGCTGACTTCCTTTGCTACCACAACGCCCACCAGTACTATTGCAAATACCGGTGCTTCTACCTTGGTGTCGGGATTCAGTCTGTTGGGTGGTGTGGGCTATACCGGAGGAGTGTCCAATCTGACGTTGCAGGGTGAGATCGACAAAGGGCGCGCCAAAGTGTTGGCAGAGCCAAATATTGTCGCCATCAGCGGGCAGGAAGCATCGTTTCTGGCTGGCGGGAAAATTTATATTCCCATACCTCAAAGTACCGGCACGGGCGCGGCCATGATTACTTTACAGGAAGAGGATTACGGGGTTGGTCTGAACTTCATGCCTACGGTACTGGACGGAGGGAAGATCAATTTGCGGGTCTCCCCAGAAGTATCAGAACTTCTGACGACCGGAACGACCTTTGGCACAGGTACCAGTGCCACGGTGGTACCCACGATTACCACGCGCCGTGCCTCCACCACGGTACAACTCAATGACGGCGAGAGTCTGGCGATAGGTGGACTGATTCAAAGCAATATTCTCGAAACCATCAAGGCCTTTCCGGTTCTGGGGGAATTGCCCGTACTGGGGCCACTGTTCCGCAGCTCAGAATTCCAGCATAATCGAACGGAGCTGGTCTTCGTGGTGACCCCACATCTGGTCAAACCCAGCAAGGAACGAATTGCATTACCTTCAGATAATTTTGTGCCGCCAACACGGACTCAATTCCAACTGGGCGGTAAAATGGAAGGAGATGAGAAATGAAGATCTTTGCAGGAGTGGCTCTGAGTTGGCTCTTGGCCTGTGGTCTGGCGGGGTGTGCCGAGTATCAGGGAGATCCTCGTTTCGGCGATACGGTTCGTCAAAATATTGCCACCCAAACGGTGAATCCTCAAGGTATTCCAGCTTTGGCACCAGTGGGGCTGGATGGTGCAGCCACCAAATCCACCATTGATAATTACATCTATTCCTATATGCACCCTCAGTCCTTAAGCACTGCTTTGTCGGTGGGGATGGGCGCTACTGGGCCATCAGCTCCCACCGCTGCACCTGTGGCTGTGCAAAATGGCTCTTATTGATGCTTCCTCCGGATACCCGATTGCAGGCCTGAGACTGTTATGAAAATTACCGTTGTATCCAAGGATAATGCACTCTTGCATCGCGTCAAGGTGGTATTGCTTGCCGGAAGAGGCAATGATCAGATCGAACTGATCAATCGCAGTACGGCGGGGCTCGATATGGACATGGCGGATATTGCGGGTGCCAATCTTCTGGTGCTGGACAGTACGGCAAACGAGTCCCCAGATTGGGCCAATATCGAAAAATTCAATCTGCAGCATCCTCATTCCACCACGGTACTGGTTTGTTCGGAACAGATCGAACAAATTCTGGTTCAGGCAATGCGTGTGGGAGTAAGGGATGCACTGCGATTGTCGGAACTCGAAGAAAGGTTGCTCGAAGTCGTGGAACGGGCACGTACGCGCCAAGCCGCCTTTGAAGGGGCTTTGCGCGGTGGTAAAGTGCTCTCATTCATTCCCAGCAAGGGAGGCAGCGGAGCTTCTTTTGTGTCCAGCAATTTGGCTTATGTGCTCGCCAAAGTGCATAAAAAACGGGTGCTGATGATCGATCTCGATCTTGAATTTTCTGATGCTTCCTTTTGTCTGACCGATGATGATAGCATCAAGAGCATTGCCGATCTTGTGGCACGCAGCAACCTTTCAGGGCCAATGATTGAATCGGCATGTATTCAGATCGAACAAACCTTTTGGCTGCTTCGTGCGCCACAAAACCCAGAAATGGCTGTGGGGATTACTCCGGATCAGGTGGATGACATTATTTCTGCCGCCGTACGTCACTATGATTTTATTTGTATCGATTTGGCGCGCACCCTCGAACCCATCGCTTTGCGTGTGATGGATCGTTCGGATACGGTATTTCCCATTATGCAAACGGTACTGCCCTATGTGCGGGGGATGCAACGATTGCAACGCACCTTTAAGGCGTTGCATTATCCCGACTCAAAGATTCAATTGGTGGCTAACCGGCAGGGAAATAAGGATGATCTTCCTTTGGATGAAATCGAAAATGCATTGCAAGCCAAATTTGTGATTCGTCTTCCCAATGATTTTCCTAATGTCAATACCTCGATCAACACTGGAAAACCCCTGTACGAGATTGCGCCCCACGGGGTGTTGACCAATGGTCTGATCCAATGGTCAAACCAACTGGTGGGCATGAAAGCTGAAGTGGAACCCAAACCCGGTCAGGACACTGGTTCGTTCTTTGGCCGATTGTTTTCGTTGGTTAAATAACCCCATCTGACGCTCCCGTTTGAATACGGTGGTAGGCGGCAGAATGGAACGGTCAGGAGGTCAGGGTGTCTTTACTGCGTGATTTGCTCAATTCTTCTGTTTCCTCCAATACGTCTGCCAATTCTGGTCGAGATGTGGTGGTACCCCAGGTTCATCGTGTAGACGCTGATGCGGTCAAGCTTAAGACGCAGATCCATCAGGACCTGCTGAAGAAGTTTGATTTGTCCATGATGGAAGAAATATCTGATGATCAGCTGCGCCAACGTTTGGCCAGCTTCGTTGAAGATTCGATCAAAGAACGGCGACTAGAGTTGACGGATACGCAGCGGCGCAATTTGGTCACTTCCATTCAGAACGAGGTCATGGGATTGGGTCCATTGGAACCCCTGTTGGCGGATCCCACGGTGTCCGATATTCTGGTAAATGGGCCGAATACGGTATTTGTGGAACGTAAGGGTAAATTGGAGCTGACAAACGTCAAATTTACTGATGATGAGCATCTGCTGCGTATCATTGACAAAATCGTATCGCGAGTCGGTCGCCGGGTGGATGAATCCAGCCCCATGGTGGACGCGCGTCTGCCTGACGGCTCGCGGGTCAATGCCATCATTTCGCCGTTGGCGCTGGATGGTGCAGCCATGTCCATTCGCCGTTTTCCATCGGTTCCTCTGAGCGTGCATGATCTGGTGGATTACGGCAGTATGACGGCGGAAATGGCTATGCTGATTGCCGCCATGGTGAAATCGAAACTCAATATCCTGATTTCTGGGGGAACTGGGAGCGGTAAAACAACTTTGCTCAATGTCTTGTCCAGTTTTATCCCTGATGACGAGCGTCTCGTCACGATTGAAGATGCGGCCGAACTGCGCTTGCAACAACCCCATGTGGTGCGTTTGGAAACCCGCCCTCCCAATGTGGAAGGAAATGGAGAAGTGAACCAGCGGGCTTTGATCCGCAACAGTTTGCGTATGCGGCCTGACCGGGTCATCATCGGTGAGGTTCGCGGAGCCGAAGTTCTGGATATGTTCCAGGCCATGAATACGGGGCATGAGGGCTCCATGGCCACCATCCACGCGAATAATGCTCACGATGCCTTGACGCGCCTGGAGAACATGGTCGGAATATCCGGGATTAGCATGCCGGTGCGCCCCTTGCGGCAAAATATTGTTTCTGCACTGACGGCCATCATCCAGGCTTCCAGACTCAGTGATGGGAAGCGCAAGATCATGAGTATTTTGGAAATTACGGGGATGGAAGGAGATACCATCACTACCCAGGAGATCTTCCGATTCCAACAGACTGGAATCGCGGCGGACGGCAGTGTTGTGGGGCGTCACCGATCCACGGGAGTGCGTCCTCGCTTTATGGACCGGTTGCTGGCCCATGGCTCCGTTTTGCCTGAACGGCTGTTTGATCCCGACGGGTCGCGCTGATGGCCCTAGATCTCTGGGGTTATCTCATCCTGATCGTAGGCTTTCTGGCCCTCTTCGGGTTGATCGAATTCACCTTGCTCCTGTTCGGAAACCGAGTTGCGAGGCAGCAATCGAAACGCTTCAAATTGCGTTTCAGTCAGATTATGGATTATCTTCCGGCGACAGAAAAAAGCTGGATCAAAAGTGGGGCCTATGCACAAAGTCCGGTACTCGATGCCTATCTCAAACAATATTCCAGGCTTGAAAAACTTTATCTGTTGATTGGTCAAACGGGGAAAAAAACGACGGTAGCCCAGGTTCTGGCATATATGATCGGTGGGGTTTTTGCTGGGCTATTGATGGGAGCCCTCCTTAAATTAGGTATGCTTGCGCTGATAACCGGACTGATTGGCGGTTATCTGCCAGTGGCAGTATTGCGCCATTGGGTTACGGCACGTACGCGTAAGATTGAGGAGCAACTCCCAGACGCCTTGGATATGCTGGCCCAGTCCTTGCGTGCAGGACATGCCTTTTCTGGAGCATTTCGGACGGTTGGGCTACAAAGCCCTGAACCCATCGCTTCCGAATTTCGCATCACCTCCGATGAAATCACTTTTGGTTCATCGGTGCGGGATGGGGTTCTGGGTTTGGCGCAGCGGGTACAGTTGATGGATATGCGCTATTTTGTACTCACGGTGCTGATCCAGTTGGATACGGGGGGAAGTTTGAGTAATCTTCTGCAGGATTTATCGAAATTGATGCGTGATCGCCAAAAATTGCGCCGAACGATCCGTGTCCTCTCCGCTGAGGGACGGGTTTCCGCTTGGATCCTCAGCCTGCTTCCCTTGGGTTTTGGTTTGTTGATGACGGTGATGAGCCCAGGTTACTTGTCGTATTTCTGGACCGATCCCATGGGGATTCTGCTGGTCAAAGTTATGGCCGGGTTGTTTATTACGGGGGTCTTGTGGATGAGAAGCGTCACTTCCATAAAAGTATGATGAACGCTCACGAACTCTGCCTCTGTGGGGGGAATGCGGTTCACGATAAGGGAGGGACACAGTGAACTTATTCATTTTGTCGATTATTTCCGTGCTGGTCCTGCTGGTATTGGGCGTGGCCTCGATGTTTTGGAGTCGAATCAACCCCCCCGCCTCACGACGTTTGCGCAAGTCGGTGATCGGCGAACGCCATGTGGAGTATGGAACCCAATCCCAAATCAAGATCACCAGTCATCTGCTCAAAAAGCGACTCAGTCCCCTTGCGCGTTTTTCCATGCAAGATGAAATGAAAACTGAAGAAAACTCGGCACTGGAGAAAAAATTGCAATCGGCGGGATATCGCAACGGTTCGGCCAAAGTGGTGTATTTTTCGGTCAAGAGTCTGTTGACTTTTGTCATGCCATTGGTTTTTCTGGTGCTTTTGATCATCATCCGTCCTACCATGAAGCCTGCGGCAATTGCCTATATTGTCTTTTTATTGGCTGCTGGCGGGTATTTCTTGCCCAATATCATTCTGAACAAGTTGGTTGAACGACGGCGCAAGGAACTCTCCGAGAATTTTCCGGATGCTCTCGACCTGTTGCGTACGTGTGTTGAAGCGGGACTGGCTACCGATGCTGCATTGGCCCGGGTGGGCGATGAAATGCGTATTCGCAGCAAAGCGTTGGCTGATGAGTTGCGTCAAGTGGTGCTAGAGCAGCGGGCGGGCTCCAGTCGCAATGTGGCCTTGGCCAACATGGCTGAACGCGTGGGGCTTAAAGATGTGGAATCCATGGTGGCATCGTTGATCCAGTCTGAACGGTTTGGCACCAGCATTGCAGAAGCGTTGCGGGTCTATTCCGAGAATTTGCGTCTGGATCGGCGTTTGAAGGCCGAAGAGCAAGCAGCCAAGATTCCGACAAAAATTCTTTTGCCGTTGATCGCTTGTATTTTTCCCTTACTTTTCATTTTGATTTTGGCTCCACCCATTCATAATGTCTTGTCTGCGCTACACTCGCAGTAATCGATGATGCTGGCGTACGGGCGCGAAGTCTGGCTGACTTCTCGGCGCATCAGAGTGTACGGGTTAGCGTTTGCTCTATTCTTTTCGGTTGTGTTCGGGGCACAAGTACGCGATTCACTGTGGCTCAGACCCGGCGGGCAGCCTCTGTTTCTTGATTTTGGGGTGTTTTTCTCCATGGGACGGGAGGCTGTCCAGGGTCAGGCAGCTCTGACGTACCTCGCCGATTCACAGGGACATTTTCTCCCTGGGTTTCTTGAACAAATCACGCCAGTAACCTTTGGCTGGTTTTATCCGCCATACTTCTTTCTATACTTGGAACCCTTGAGCTATTTAAGCCCTCAGCAGGCCTTTGTGGCGTTTATGGGATTTTCCATACTTTTGTACGTCTCCGCCCTTGTGAAAATATTTCCGGGGACACCCACCCTCGCAGCAGTGTTTGGATTTTCTGGATTCTGGATCAATCTCATAATGGGACAGAACGGTTTTTTGAGCGCAGGTTTGGCGGCTTGGGCCCTTCTGTGGCTTCAACACAAGCCCATCCGAGCGGGAATTATGCTTGGGTTGTTGAGCTTCAAACCCCAATTGGGTCTGTTGTTTCCCCTGGTTTTGATCATTGGACGGGAGTGGCGCTGTTTTTTCAGTGCCGCGGTGACTGTGGCCTTGTTGACCATGGCGAGTGTCTGGCGTTATGGATTTTCCAGTTGGTTGGCTTGGTGGAGTAGTTTGAATCGGGCGCAAGGGTTTTTGCTCCATGGTAGTGTCGACTACTGGATGAAAATTCCCTCCGTGCTGGCTTGGGTGAGAGCCATCGGGGGGTCGATCGACATGGCCTATGCGGCTCAGGCGCTAAGTGCCGCTGCAGTTCTTCTGGCATTGATTTGGACGTGGCGCAGTGCCTTATCGAGGCCACTAAAATATACGGTACTTGTCTTGAGCTCTTTGATGGTGAGTCCTTATCTTTTTGAATATGATTTGACTTGGTTGGCTCTGGCCGGCGTCTGGTGGGCACGGGAGGTGCAGTTGACGGGAAGTCACCGAATCGAGCAGATCATGGCGGTATTTTTATGGGGAGTTCCGGCGCTCATGTTTTTGGCCTCGCGGGTATCTGGCGTATATTTCCCCATCGCTCAAGCAGGATTATTGGCTGCCATGGCAATGCTGGTCTGGCACGGACGACGAGATATCCGGGAAATGGTCCATGCTTAAGGTGTCTTGGCTGGATTTAACCCCAGTTCAGGTGGGCCGCTATGGAGCGTTGTTGTTTGGGGTTTTGGTAGTCATCGCGGGTTTTTATGTGGCCACTTCTTCGGTATTCTCACCCCACGGACATCGTATGCTCTCAGATCTTTCGGTGTTTTGGATCGCCGCCGTAATGGGGTTGGATGGGCAGGGAGGGATGGCTTATCAGGAACCTGCCCTCAGGGCAGCACTGCTGCATTTTATTCCGCAGGTGCAGGGTAACTTTGGTTGGTTTTATCCTCCCGCATATTACCTTCTGATCCTCCCCCTGGGTTACTTCTCCCATTACTTTCCGGTTTATTTCGCCTGGATGATTCCCAATCTGGGGCTGTTTGCCTGGATGATCAGAAAAATTATGACTCGTTCGTCCACGGCATGGTTTGTGGCGGCGGGTGGAGGGGTATGGTTGAACCTATTGTATGGTCAGAATGGATTTTTGACAGCTTCCCTCGCGTTAGGAATCCTGCTGTTGTTGAAACGACATGAACAATGGGCAGGCGTACTCTTGGGGATTCTGACCATCAAGCCGCAACTGTTAGTGGTTTTTCCATTAGTTTTTATTCTATCCCGTGCCTGGAAAGGATTGGGGGTGGCGCTTATCGTTTGTCTTATGCTCAATGGATTGGGGGTAATCGTGGTGGGACAGTCAGTTCTTGAAGGGTGGTGGCATAGCATGTCTTTGGCACGTACATTTCTTGAACAGGATGGGCGCCATAGCCATTACTGGGTACATATGCCCACCTTGTTTGCCCAATGTCGTCTCTGGGGAATGTCGTTACCGGTAGCTTATGGGCTCCATTGGTTCGTGGCGGGGTTGGCCTGGGCCACACTCATTATGATCTGGAAAGCGACCCATAAAATTGCTTTGAGAGGAAGTGCAGTGGTGGTGGCAGCATTGCTGTCGAGTCCGTATTTAATGAACTACGACCTGGTTTGGCTTAGCCTGATATTGGTGTGGATGGTGGAATTAGGACAGCGCGAGGGTTGGTTTAGGGGCGAGAGAGTGATTTTGATCCTGCTTTGGATATTACCGATTTTCGGGTATTTTTTGGCTGAATTTATGGCCTTACAAATTGGCCCGGAAGTGTTACTGGTGGAAATGGGCCTGATTTGGCGTCATGCTCGCTATTCTGTACCAATGGGTTCTGAAGCCGTTCTGCTGGAACCCACCTCCATTTCTGAATTGGGTTGATTTTATGGGTATGGCGAACAAATTATCGGTGATATGTATTGGTGCTGGCCCAGCGGGACTGACGGCAGGCTACCTGCTGACCCGCGATCATCCCGGTATGCAGGTTAAGGTCCTGGAGCAGGATGACTCCTATGTTGGCGGGATTTCGCGTACTGTGGCCTACAAGGGTTTCTGCTTTGATATCGGGGGCCATCGATTTTTCTCCAAATCAGCGGAGATAGAGCGCCTGTGGGATGAATTGCTGGGAGAGGATTTTTTGGTCAGACCGCGGAAGTCGCGTATTTTTTACCGTGGACAACTCTTTGATTATCCGCTCAGAGCATTTGATGCCCTTAAAAAACTGGGGATCGGCGAGTCGTTGCACTGCGTGATTTCCTATCTCTGGATCAATTGTAAACCGGCGAAGGAACCAAAAAACTTTGAAGAGTGGGTGACTCGTCAGTTTGGTCGGCGCTTATTCGAGATATTTTTCAAAACCTACACCGAAAAAGTATGGGGGATGAAATGCACTGAGATTTCCGCAGATTGGGCTGCTCAGCGGATCAAGGGATTGTCCCTGTTCAAGGCCGTCTGGCATGCTTTTCTTCCACAGACACGGGCATCGGTTGAGCGCCAGCATACGATTAAAACTCTGGTTACCCAGTTTCGTTATCCCCGTCAGGGTCCTGGAATGCTGTGGACGGCGGCGGCCAGACGAATTGAGAAACAAGGGGGAGAAGTCCTCCTCGGGCAAAAAGTGGTGTGCTTAAAAGATTGTGGATCAGGTAAGGGTTGGGAAGTGACCAGCCAGGATGGTCAGGGACAGAAACGGACCTTTATCTGCGATCATGTCATCAGCAGTATGCCGTTGCATGGTCTGGGGAGGATCCTGCAGCCAGCTTTGCCTGAAACCATTCTGCACGCCACGAATTCACTGCGCTATCGTGATTTTCTGGTAGTGGCTCTGATCGTGCGCGAGCGTCATCGGTTTGATGATAACTGGATCTATATTCACGATCCCGGAGTCAAGGTGGGACGGATTCAGAACTTCAAATCGTGGTCTCCTGACATGGTTCCCGACCCAGCGTTGAATGGTTATGGAATGGAGTATTTTTGCTTTGAGGGAGATGGCCTATGGGCATCGACAGATGCCGAGCTCATAGAACTGGCCTCTAGGGAATTGATCCAGTTGGGGCTGGCATCAGCGGACGAGATCATCGATGGAACGGTGGTCCGTCAGCCAAAGGCCTATCCGGTTTATGACGAAGGGTATGAGTCGCGTGTGGATCTCATCCGGAACCATCTGGAAGCTGCTCATCCTTCGTTGCATCTGGTGGGCCGCAATGGTATGCATAAGTATAACAATCAGGATCACGCCATGATGACGGCGCTTCTCACTGTCAAGAATATTCTTGCGGGTCGAAAGGAATTCGATGTCTGGCAGGTGAATCAAGATGCAGAGTACCATGAGGAACAGTCATCAGTGGTCCGTAAAGATGGGGTCGTAAAAGCCCATTTCTCGGTCGAGGAACGAGCGGTTCCCGCAAAAATTTTTCACTCTTGACCTATGACAGCGTTATCAAGTTTTGATCAGCTGATCGCATTTTGGGCGAAACCGCGTCCTGATCGGTTGAAGCGGATTCGGTGGGTGTTGTTGTTGGGGGTGATGTGGCTGACCACTCGACCCTTTATCGGAATCTTGTGGGACTCTGAGTTTTATGCGGTTCAGGCATTGCATACGCTATGGCCGGCCCGGTACGCTGATGATCTGTACTTTGCTTTTGGTTCGCAGGACGAGTTTTCGATTTTTTCCCGTATTTATGCCCCCGTCATCGCGATGATGGGTTTGGCTCGCGCCAATTTATTACTCACTGTACTGGCTCAATTGTGCTGGCTCATGGGGTTGACCTATCTGGCGCGTGGAGTTTTCCATGGAAGGGCAATCTATCTGGCGCTGGTGGGTGTGATTATTTTCCCTGGTGCTGGAGGAGTGGTGTTTCACTATGGAGAACAGATACTTACCCCGAGAATCCTGGCTGAAGCACTGACGCTCTGGGCTATAGGGACCATGTGGCGCGGTCAGGTATGGCGTTCGGCGGGGATTTTGGCACTGGCGTTAGGGGTTCATCCCCTGATGGCTATTTCCGGATGTGCATTGTGGTTCCTGTGGTTTTTTGGCCAAAGTCGTCGAGGTTGGAGTCTGGTGGGGTTATTGGGAGTTCTTCTCATGGTGTTGGCTGGCAGAGGAGTCGAACCCTTTGTCCGGTTGTTTCGTACCTTTGATGCATCATGGTGGACCATAGTACTCCAGCGCAGTTCTTATTGCTTCATCAGCCAATGGGGGATAGGGGAATGGTTTGTGGCGGTGCATTCCATTCTGGTGCTCTTGTGGGTTTTTCCGGGGGCTGGAAAAAAAGCGCGACGACTATTGCTGCTGTCGTTTATGGTGGGTCTGGGGGGGGTGGTTGCCAGTTGGCTGGGAGGGGATGAATTACACAATGTCCTGATCCTGGATGCCCAGTTATGGCGGGGACTGTGGTTGATGAACCTGATCGCACATTTGTTCGTCGTTCGTCGACTGCAACAGTTGCCTTCGGCTCCGGAGTTTCCAAACGCACGATCACTCTGGTGGGCGTCATGGTTTCTCACATTGTTGACGGGATTTAGTGGTGGATTTTACTTGGTGGCAACGCCCATGCTGATCCTGTCTATGGTGGTACAGTGGTGGGAGGAAGGGGGGCAGAAATCCCTCGAGGGGTGGATGCGCGCGATTGTTGTGGTTTGTTTGGCAGGGGTGTTGATGGTTACCCTTTCATTTTTGAGCGATGCGGTTTTTGAACAGAGAAGGGCCCTGAATGTGGTTGGGAATTCGTGGCTCGGCTTGCCCATACTTTTGGCGGCGTTGGTTGGTTTCCGTATGTCACCAGCGCTTTTTCCGTGTGCAAGCTGGTCATCCGCGGTCACCAGTTGGGCCCGTTTGGGTGTGAGCATGTTGTTGATGTTCGGTGCTATGCTGATTTGGGATCAGAGAACGGCGTGGAGCCGTTATGTGGAATCAACGGAAGTCCCTCCCCCTGAATTGACCGCCTTGCTTCCGTCAGATCGGCCACTTTACTGGGAAGGAAATCTGGCTGTGCCGTGGTTACTGTTGCGTCGTTCCAGTTATTTTTCCTGTCGTCAGGGGACCGGTGCATTGTTCTCTCGGGGAACGGCGATCAATTATCAGAAACGCTATCTGAGTTTCCAATCATTGGATACGGCCGAGTTTCTTCCGGGAAGTTACTGCGCGTCTCCAGCGCTTGGGGCACCGCCTCGAATCGAAATGGCACAGACCCTGAAGGTTTGTGAGGATAATCCCATGCTAGGCGCTTTGGTGCTGCTCAATCCGGTGGTGGGGATGAAAGAAAAAGTATGGAAATCTCCTATCCAGTTTCCCTATCTGAAAAAAACGGAGAACGGAAAGGACTGGGTGACCACGGATCTTTTTTATATTTACGATTGTCCTGTTCAACAGTAATGTGGTTCATTACCCGCTTTCCACTTGATATTGCATCCCAAGCTTGGGAATTGCTCGTTGACTAGGGGGGTTCCCAGAAGTGTTGCTTCGAGGGCTGCGGACAAGTCTGCTCCGGTGACTGGAGTCGTGCTATGAGGACGGCTATCGTCGAACTGTCCCCGGTAAACCAATCGATGTTGACGATCGAAGAGGAAGAAGTCGGGAGTGCATGCGGCCTGGTATGCTTGGGCGATCTTTTGCGTCTCATCGAACAAATATGGGAAGGTGTATCCTGCGATGGCGCTTTCTTCTTTCATTTTCTCAGGGTTGTCAGCAGGATAATTGATGGCATCGTTGGAATTGATGCCGACCACACAAATCCCCTGTTCTTGGTAGTGGCGCGTGATTTCAGCCAGTTTATGGCGAATATGAATGACATAGGGGCAGTGATTGCACAGAAAAATCACCAGCAGCGGTTTTCCTGAGGCGTGCTGTTGCAGTTCCCATAGGTTTCCATCAGCGTCAGGTAGCACAAAACCAGGCGCTTGAGTGCCGAGGGAGAGCATGGTGGAGGGGGTTTTAGCCATGGAATCAAATCCTGTCATAGAGGGAATTTCTATTCAAGATTATAACGAAGATTCTCTACGCGTACTGATTCATTCTTCTGGTCGAAGTTCACTCATACTCGGTGCATGACACAGGCCTTGAGAATATTGCAGGAAGTTTTTGGTTACCCCGCTTTCCGAGGGTTTCAGGAAGAAGTGATCGAACATGTGAGTACGGGGCACAGCGCCCTCGTACTCATGCCCACAGGCGGGGGGAAATCTCTGTGCTACCAAATCCCGGCGCTGTTGAGGACAGGGGTGGCAGTAATTGTTTCTCCGCTGATTGCACTCATGCAGGATCAGGTCCAGGCCCTTCAGCGACGTGGTTTGGCTGCGGCTTACTTGAATTCTTCCCTAGAGGCCGCAGAAGCCCATCGAATTGAACACGCATTTGTGAATCAAGCGTTAAAATTTTTGTATGTGGCTCCAGAGCGTTTGGTCCAGGAGCATTTCCAGGCCATGTTGCAGTCTTTGCATCGGGCAGGGAAAATTTCCTTGTTTGCCATCGATGAATCCCACTGCATCGCCGAATGGGGTCACGACTTTCGTCCAGAATATCGCCAACTGGATGTACTGCCTCGGGAGTATCCAGACATCCCAAGAATTGCCGTCACCGCCACAGCCGACCTTCATACGAGATGTGATATTCAAGAATTGTTGGGGCTCAAACGCGAACGGTGCTTTGTGGACAGCTTCGATCGTCCAAATTTGCATTATTGTGTCACACAACGAACGGCTCCCATGGGGCAAATCATGAATTTCTTGCAACAGCATCCACTCGACTCTGGCGGTATTTTGTACTGTCCATCGAGACGGCTCGTGGAAGCTGTGGCAAATCGGTTACACCTGGCAGGTTGGCCGTGTCTGCCTTATCACGCAGGAATGGGCGCTGAGGTCAGAGCGCGAGTTCAGAATCGTTTCTTGCAGGAGTCGGGTATGCTCATGGCGGCTACCATTGCTTTCGGTATGGGGGTGGACAAGCCCGACATTCGTTTCGTGGTGCACCTGGCAACCCCTCGTTCTCTCGAAAGCTATTATCAGGAAACTGGTCGAGCCGGCAGGGACGGCCTGCCCGCAAAAGTACTATTGCTCCATCATCCTGAGGATCTTTGGGTACAGCGCAGTCACCTCAGTGAGGGAAACCACGCTCGCTCGCTGGAGACGGCGTGTGCCAAGTTGGATGCGGTGAGCCATTTCGTGGATGATTCGTGCTGTCGTCGCCAATCTTTGCTGAAGTATTTTGGCGAAGAGCGTGATGGGGGCTGTGGAACTTGTGATGTTTGTCAGCCGCAATACCGTCATTGGACAGGACCTTCACGACGCCATTCTGCAGTGTCTTTCGCCCCTTCGCGGAACCGCAGGACGGTAAGGCGCAAAGGAAGAAAACCAATTGTTGGCTGAACAATTGCGTCAGAATGTAGAATAGTGCCTTGTGGCGCTTGCAAACTCATTTATGCCTCTACGAGTAGTTCATGAGCCGTTTCGGTATTCACGTATCTATACAGGATAGGATCAAAGTTTCACCTGGCTCCGAGTTGTGGCGGGTGAAGGCTTTCTCGTGGGTGGTTTTGGCGCTTTACGGAAGCGTCGAAGTTGGTGTGATTTTTAATTCCAATATGATTTTCTCGGGGGGGTACTCCTGGCGCCCAGATTTCATTTCCTATTGGCTTTCCGCGAAGATGGCGTTGACCGGTCATCTGGCAGACTCATATCATCTGGAATCCATGCAACAGGCCTTTGCCCACTATTTTCCGGACTCCTGGGGGTTGGTGAATTTTAATGTGTATCCGCCGGTGTTTTACCTATGGGTAAGCCCATTGGCGATGCTTCCTCTAGTGCCGGCTTACTTGGTATTTATGGGGGTCACTTTTTGGGGGTATGGGCTGACCCTTGGGAAAATCATTCCTCTGCGTTATATATTCTGGCCGTTAGTGGCATTTCCTGGGGTGTGGGCCACTTGGTTTCAGGGACAGAATTCATTTTTGACGGCACTATTGGCAGCTGCCGTCATTTTGTTGTTGGAGCGTGGAAAGGAAATATCTGCTGGGGTATTGGCGGGGTTATTGATCATTAAACCCCATTTGTTGATAGGAATTTTGCTGCTGATGATTTTTCGGCGCAAGTGGAAACTGCTGGTAGTTGCGTTTTGTATGGCCCTGGTTTTGACGGGGGTGGCGGAAATGGTGTTCGGTTCTGTGGCATTACTTCAGTGGATTCAATCAATGAAAGCCAATTCGCTGAATATTGAAGACTCCACTGCTGTTCTGCAACAGGTCCCTACTCCCTTTGCTTACATGAGACTGATCGGAGCTTCACTGGCGTTTTCATATTTGGTTCAAGGTATCGTAGCAGTGCTTGTGATAGCGCTGCTCGGACTTATCATTTCTACCAGCAATTCATGGGCGCTCATCGGGTCTGCAGTAATGATCTCTGGGTTTCTGGTTTCCCCATATTTCGGGATTTATGATTTGGCTTGGCTGGCATTCCCTTTGGCTTGGTTGTCTTCTCACGGTCTGAAAAATGGTTGGCCTGGCGGCCTAAAGCCTTTGCTTGGCATTCTCTGGATAATGCCTCTGGTTTTCCAGTGGATCACGGTCCTTGTCCCGACATTCATTGTTCCCTTCGTGCTCATGATTTCACTGGTGTGGATTTGGAGGCAGTGTCAAATAGAGTGTCAGCCCCTAGTCGAGAACCTGGTCTCATCGGATAGTACAAGTTGACCAGCGGGTGTCCGAGGGTCAGAAGCTCCTAATCCCCGTCGCGATGCTGAGGGACAGCCAGACGTGGTGGAAGAAAACCAATTGTCGGTGAAAATGAAACCTTTTGTTGGTATTGCCGTCACACACGACCATCCTACCAATGCCATAAGGAAGGCTTCAATCATGTTTGCAAATCTTCAATTATATGTGGCGCTGATGGGGGGGGTTGTTATATCGCTTTTTCTAATTGTGGGCGAATTGGTTTTTCTGCGGACCAAAGTAAAAGCGGTTCGTCTGCGGTGGCATGAATTTTATCGGCATGGAAGAAAGATTCGGCTGGCCTTAGAAATCATGGGGGTCAGTGGGATATTTCTCATTCAACCCGTGATCACCAGTTATGTCATCGTGCATACTTTGGATCAATTCACGCCGGGATTTTCCCGCGATGTGGTCGATCAGTATCATCATACGGTGGACTAGTCGAGGAGAGATGAGTCATAGTGTTCCTGCTCAAGTAACCCGTACAGCTAGGCTTGGGCCATTTCAAATTACTGCTTTGAAATGGAACAACATCTCAGCTGCAGTATCCGTTGATGGAGGGTCAATTGATTCCTGTGGAAAGATGGCTGACTCCTGAACGCTTGCGCGGCTACCCGCGAGTTTTTTTTGGGGTTTTTGTGGGGGTGACCCTCTGGAAGTGGGGTGAATACACTCTGGATGTAAGGGCTGGGAACGCTCCTGATATTGATTTCTCGGTTTTTTGGCTGGCGTCGCACATGGCATCTGTGGGACAGGTGCGCTCATTGTATGATCCGACCCAACTTAATGCACATCTTCAGGGGATTTCCACCCTCATTCGAGGAACCTATGGATGGTTCTATCCGCCGTCCTTCATCGTGCTCTTGTTGCCGTTGGCAACGCTTCCCTATCTTCCTGCGTACTTTCTGTTTATTGGTCTTACCCTGGGAGGATTTGCCGCCGCTATAAAAAATTTTCTGCCCTCGCCATCCTGGGCGTGGGGTCTGGCTGCTTTTCCCGGGTTATGGTTCAACCTTCTTGATGGTCAAAATGCTTTTTTGACTGCTTCCCTGGCGGGGTTGACCCTATATTGGATGGATCGCCGTTGGAAGATATCGGCGTTGGCTTTGGGTTTGTTATTCATTAAACCTCATCTGGTCATTTTGTTTCCTCTTGCTTTTCTGATGGTGGGAAAGTGGCGACTCCTTGCGGGAGCCGTATTCTTTGCTGGTGGGCTATTGGGGATAGCTGTTTTGTGGGAAGGAGTTGCCACTGTACCAGTTTGGTTGCATAGTCTGGATGTGGCTAGGTCCTGGGCTGAGAATGGGGGTTCTAGTTACTGGGAAGCCATGCCCAGTGTTTTTTCCAGCTGTCGATGGTTAGGCATGAGTATTCCGCTGGCTTATCTGTTTCATAGTTTGGTCGCGCTGGCCGCAGTTCTGGCCACCGTCTGGGTGTGGCGGAATTGTCAGAACACGGATCTGCGAGCAGCGGTGTTGACCAGCGCCAGTCTCCTGATCAGCCCTTACCTGTTTTATTACGATTTGGCTTGGTTGGCACTGCCCATGGTTTTTCTGGTCAGGGATGGGCTGAATCACGGCTGGCACTCCTGGGAGCGGGAAATATTATTGGGTGCTTGGTTAGGTCCCCTACTGTGCATTGCACTTCCAGTCATTATTCCTGTGCAAATCGGCCCGTTGTTTACTGTTCCATTGTTGTGGATTGCGGTAAGGCGGGTTCAGTGGAATAGGACTTCCGTCCCAGATGACATTCTGCTTCTGGAATCAAATTAGCCCATTCGCTGTTGGGGGTTAGCACTACGACGCAGAATCATCCATAGCAGGGCTAATAAAACGAAAGGGGCCACCTGCAGCGAAGTGTAAGTTGCAATCAATGTCGAAAGTATGGGCAATAACCAGACTGTCACCAGTATTTCTCGTTCTCCTCGCAGCCACCCTTCCATCAGTCCAAATTTTGTCATCCAGGCAATGGCCAAGGCCAACCAGGCCAAATCATAGTTGTAAACATAGGGACTCACCAGAAATGTTGCTGTCGTCAGGGCTGCTCCCCGCAACATCTCGTTGCTACTGCGGCGCCAAACCTTCCATAGGATCATCGTAGCGCCGATCGCCACTACGGTGTGCCCCAGATAAGCGGCGGAGACGGGGACCCCGAGCAACCGCAGAAATGAAAAAACAGTGGGCATGGCGGGCAGGGGCAAGTAACCACTTTCCAGATATCTCTCGGGTAGAGGAAGGGCCTGCAACCACGCATGATATGTCGTGTCACCCAGTACGCCAACACTGACGATTGCAAATACCATCACCGTTAGGGCTGCCATAATAAAACTGCGCCACAGGCCAGCAGCCATCAGTGCAACGGGGAACAATACCGCTAGTTGGGGCTTGATCGCCAGCAGACCAATCAGTATTCCGGCGAGGAGAGGGCGTTTTCCCAGGAATATCAAGGCAGCTCCTGCTATCGCTGCAGTCAGAAATCCGTTTTGGCCTGCGCGGATATTGATCCAGGATCCAGAAAATGCAACCAATGCCCACAGGGTTTCTTGCTTGGGAATAATGCGCCATAACACCGCGGCATAACTTGTCAGGGTAATAGTTATGAAAACCAGATAGGCCGTCATATGTGGTATCAAAGCCAAGGGCAAGATGGCCAGATAAAACGTCGGAGGATAAAAC
>JAAGNR010000031.1 GCA_010435995.1 Ferrovum sp.
CTCACCTGCCTGACGGCAAGAGAATGCACCGTCCGGTGGTTGAGTCAAACATGAGTCGGTGCGTAGCGACCGAACCCATGGCACCCCGTAAGAGTTCAAGGAAGAATTCCTTTATGCCCTGGCAGAATAGCCCGAGGATCTCAGACGCCAGCGTCGAACAACAGGGATATTTCGCGGTACAATGAGATTTTGGACACGGAGAAGCACCCATGGATATCCAGACCGTCGATCAGCAATACCAACAATTACAAGTTCAAAGCCAACAGGTGGGACAGCAGTTGCAATCCCTCGCAACCAAATTGCAGAGTGCGGCGCAGGCCGGACATCCCGAAGCCCGTGAGTGGTTACTTGACCTGCGCGAGACTGCCTTGGCCATTCAGGGGCAGCAGCAACAAATGGGGAATACCTTACAAGCCATTCATGCCCTCTGGCAAAATCAGGCACAGCAAATGATGCCCACCATGGCCCCCGGAGGATATCCCAATCAGGGTTATGGTCAACCCATGAATGCGCCACAACAATCAGGTGGCTTGTTTGGGGCCCTCGGCGGTTTCCTGAATTCAGGGTTTGGCCGTGCCATGGAAATGGGTGCAGGCATCGGTCTGGGCGAAGATCTGATCAACAAGATACTGTAATGTCCCAAGGACGGATCACTGCCGTCTCCTCCTGATGCCACGATTGAACCATACCCCCCTGAGTTATGAGGGAGGGGTTCCTTTCTCCTCTGAGTATGGAGATGTCTATCATTCCCGGGCAGGCGCCTTGGCCCAGTGTCAGGCGGTTTTTCTGGGAGGCAATGATCTGCCCGAACGCTGGAAGAACTGTACCTCTTTCCAAATTCTGGAAACCGGCTTTGGTTTGGGACTGAATTTCCTGGAAACATGGCGCGTCTGGCGCCAGCATGCCCCGTTGACCGCGCGCCTCCATTTTGTCTCTGTCGAAAATTCTCCCCTGAGGGCTGCAGAGTTGCGCAGCGCCCTAGCACCACAGACGGCACTGGTCGAAGAAGCGCGAGCTCTCATCGCGGCCTGGCCTGTGCTCACCCCAGGCTTACATCGCATTGAATTTGATCATGGTCGGGTAATCTTGCACCTTGCTCTGGGCCCCATGGAAACCCTCTTGGGACAATTGACCCTAGCCGCCGACGCCGTCTACCTCGATGGTTTTTCCCCTCGGGTCAACCCGGTTCCCTGGTCTGACCCTGTGTTACGCCAGGTGGCACGCCTGTGTCGTCATGGCGCCACCCTGGCTTCCTGGTGTGTGGCCGGTGACGTGCGGCGCACCTTGGAACACCATGGATTTCGCACCTGGAAGTGCCCCGGTTTCGGCCCCAAGCGGGAACGTCTGCAAGCCTGCTTCGATAAAATCCCTCGTGCTGCTCATGATGCCGTGGTACGCCGATCACAACAACCCGCCCTCCTTGCGTCTCTTCATCCGCCCCCCCTGCGCCAAGCACTGGTGATCGGCGCAGGACTGGCTGGTTGCCTGGTGAGCTATGCCCTGAGTCGGCGGGGGTGGCAGGTCAGTCTGGTGGATACGCATCATGGCCCAGCCCAGGAAGCTTCGGGGAATCCGGCGGGAATTTTGCGTCCATTTCTCAGCCTCGATGACAATCGTGCTGCACGGCTCAGCCGTAATGGCTTTTTGACCACCCTGGCGTGGCTTCAACGACTGCATTCGAGCTCACGACCTCCCTGCTTCGATCTTCCAGGGGCACTTTCCCTTCCATCCTCCATGGAAGAGGCGCAGAGTTTACGGCACCTGATTCAGACTTTGGCATTCCCCCCTGCCCTGGTGCACTGGCTCGATGCGCCAGAGGCCGCTCAACTGGGTCACTGTTCTGCCCCTTGGGGAGGCCTGCACTTTCCTATGGCGGGATGGGTAGATCCCGGTCAACTCTGTCACTCCGCCCTGGCCGCCGCACCTTCCGTGACCTGCCTCTGGAATCACACTGTCACCCTGCACACCCACTCTGGTTTGTGGGAAGCGCGCAACGATCAGGATCAGCTCGTGGCGACAGCACCCATTGCTATCCTGGCTACAGGAGCACAACCCCTTCCCTTAGTGGTTCCCCCTCCCTGGCCGCGCCAGCGCCTGCGCGGGCAAATTACCCAATGTCGGCCCGACCCGTTCCCCCCCCATAACCCAGTACTTTGCCGCGATGGCTACATCATTCCCGGAGCGCCGGGGGGGCTGTGCGTGGGTGCCACCTATGCTGTCGACGAAGCGATAACCCCCAAACTTGCTGATCAGGAAGCCAACCTGCAACGCCTGTCTCCTGTATTGCCCGAAGGGTCGCCGCTGCCCGCCGTCATGTCCGAACGTGTGGCCTTTCGCAGCGTCAGCCGCGATCGTCTGCCCATCATCGGACCCGTGCCGGGCACTGCGGGGTTATTTGCCCTGACCGCCCTGGGTTCTCGCGGTCTGGTATGGGCAGCGTTGGGGGCAGATCTGATCACTGCTTGGCTGGAAGGAGAACCTCTCCCCCTGGAAAAAGAACTGGTCCTGGCCATTGCCCCCCAACGCTATTCGAAGTAGCGACTTCGTTTAGAATTTGTCCTGCAACATCTCACGGGCATGCTGACGCACGGTTTCCGTGACCGTGACCCCTCCCAACATACGCGCAATTTCCTCGATGCGTTGATCCGTATCCAACACTTCAACAGCGCTGGTGATCAGCCCCCCCGTTTCACATTTGGTGACCCGCCATTGTTGCTGGGCGCAGGTGGCCACCTGCGCCAGGTGAGTGACACAGAGCACCTGATGATGATGTCCCAAAGAAGCCAGCAGTTGCCCTACCCGCTCCGCAACCGCACCACCAATGCCGCTGTCCACTTCATCAAAAATCAGCGTTGGAACCTCTGAAGCTCCGGCCAGTTGGGTTTGTAACGCCAGACTCAGGCGCGACAATTCCCCCCCAGAAGCCACTTTGGCCAATGGAGCCAGAGGCTGACTGGAATGGGCAGACACCTGAAATTCCACGTATTCCAGACCGGTAATTGCCGGTTTCTCCAAGGGTTTCAGGGTGACTTCAAATCTTCCCTGCGCCAAAGCCAATTCTGCCATGGTGATCGTGACTTGTTCGCCCAAGTGGCGTGCAGCCCGTTGACGGACAACGGTTAAGGCCTGGGCGGCAGCTTCATAAAGATGCCACCCTTGATCCCGCCGTGCTGCCAAGTGCGTCAGAGAATCTTGCGACTCCAGAGCCGTCAAGGCACTCAGGGTATGACTGCGGAGGGAGATGAGTTCTTCCGGATGGACCCGCAGGCGTCGGGCCAACCCATGCCAGAGCTGCATTTCTTCTTCAATCTGGGACAAGCGTTGGTCATCGAGATCCATGCCGCGCAAGTGATGTTGCACTTCATCACGCGCCTCTTCCACCTGGATCTGGGCATTCTCGAGCAACTGAAATGCTGTCTCCAAGGCGTTGTCGTGAACTCTCAATCCGTCGAGTTCGAGGCATGCTTGGGCAATCTGGTGTTGTACTGCCTGGTCGCCTTCGGCCAATAACTCCAGAGTGTGCTCCAATCCCTGAAGCAATTCTGCGCGATGACTCAAGCGGGAATGTTCTGCCTGCAGGGTCTCCCACCGTCCGGGAGTGAGATCCAGTGGTGCCAGTAAGTCACGAGTTTCTTCCAGAGCGGCGCGTTCGCGCGCCATGTCCAACTGTTTCTGTGCAGCATGGGTCAATGCCTGCTCAGCCGCCTGCCATTCCTGCCACGCACTCTGCACGCCGCGACACAATTCGCCATGCCCCCCAAAGGTATCCAGCAGATCGCGCTGTACCGCTCCCCGCAACAAACCCTGGTGAGCATGTTGCCCATGGATGTCGAGCAACAACTCACCGAGTGCCCGCAACTGGGTGACGGTAACACTTCTTCCATTGATGAATGCGCGGGATTTGCCGGTGGATTCCACCACGCGTCGCAACAGACATTCATCCTCTTCCGTGGTCAACTCGTTGGATTCGAGCCAGGCCCGTGAGGCGTCGGTGAGGGTAAATTCAGCCGTGACTTCGGCACGCTCCGCTGCCTGACGCACCGCATCAGGATCAGCACGACCTCCCAGTACCAGTTCCAGGGCATCCAGAAGAATGGATTTCCCCGCGCCGGTTTCCCCCGTCAAGGCGGTAAAACCCGCACTAAATTCGAGGGTTTGACGATGCACCAACACAAAATCACGAATGGTGAGAGATTGCAACATGAGCAGGGTCCTAGAAGCGAGTGCCCCAGCGCAATTTCTCGCGCAGCATGGCAAAATAATCGTAGCCGGGAGGGTGAATCAGGCGCACGCACCGACTGGCACACGTCACACTCAAGCGATCTCCGGGCAACATGGGAATCTGATGCTGCACATCGAAGCTGGCATAGGCGCCATCCCCTTTGTGCAGGACCATTTCAACTCGGGCCGTTTGCTTCAATACCACCGGACGATTACTCAAGGTGTGGGGGCAAATCGGCGTAAGCACCATGGCCTGAAGTTCCGGATGAACGATGGGTCCTCCACTGGACAAGGCATAGGCCGTGGACCCCGTAGGGGTGGCCAAAATCAGTCCATCAGCACGCAGATTATAGACAAACCCATCATCTACGAAGACTTCCACTTCAATCATGCTGCCACGCGCACCTTTGGACAACACGACATCGTTCAATGCCAAGGAATTCTCTGAAGTCCCATCACTTCGGGTCAGACAGGCTTCGAGCAAGGTTCGGTCCTCTACCGTGTGATGTCCGGAGAGCACTTGTCCCAGCTTCTGTTCCAGAGTTTGGGCCGGAATATCCGTCAAAAACCCCAATTGGCCAAGGTTGATTCCCACCAAAGGAACACCATGGGGGGCCAGTATCCGGGTCGCATTGAGCAAAGTGCCGTCTCCACCCAAGATGACACCCAGATCCACCTGGGTGGCCAACTGCGCCAGAGGTACCCCTGGTTCCCCCAGAGCGGCAGCAGCGCACTCATCGAGCACGACCGTGCATTCATGCTCCACAAGCAGATCCAATAAACGCCGGAGCGGTGCCAGTAGCCCCTGGGGGTCCGCCTTGCCCACGACACCAATACGCGTAAAACTTGACTTCATGGAACTCCTCGAGAGTAGCGCAGGTCTGTTACCCACAGAATTAAACCATATTTCGGATAGAATGGCGGGTATGTTAAACGATCGCGCACGCGCTCTGCTCAAAGCTCTGGTGGAAAAATACATCGACGAAGGTCAACCGGTCGGTTCACGCGCCTTGTCACGCCTGTCCGGACTTGATCTGTCTGCAGCCACCATTCGCAATGTCATGGCCGATCTCGAAGAATTGGGATTCATCGCCAGCCCCCATACTTCTGCAGGCCGAATCCCTACCCCACGGGGATATCGGGTTTTTGTGGACACCCTGCTCACCATTCAACCGTTGACCAGTGCAACACGAACCCATCTGGAAACCCAGTTGCACCCTGCCGATTCACAACAACTGGTGACCGCAGCATCCCAATTGCTCGCGGAACTGACGACTTTTGCCGGCATCGTTCGCATGCCCAAACGACGCCTGTCGGGTTTCCAACGCGTGGAATTCATGCGCCTGTCGGAATCTCGCCTCCTGCTGATTCTGGTCACCCTGGACGGTGAAGTCCAGAATCGCATCCTGGTGACGGACCGTCCCTATACCTCAGCCCAACTGCGCCAAGCCGCACAATATCTCAACGAGCACTATAGCGGCCATGATCTGGACGGATTACGAGAAGCACTGCGTCAAGAATTGCAGATCCTGAAAAATGATATTCGCCATCTGACCACCCAGGCCCTGGCCATGGGTGAAGAAATCCTGAAAGCGCCTCCCGACGATTACATTTTGCGTGGTGAGACTCGTCTGGTCGGCCATGGAGACATGTCCAGCAATCTCGACAAGTTGCGTCGTCTGTTCGACCTGTTTGAAGAAAAAACCGGGCTGTTGCAACTGCTCGATGAAAGCCAGAACAGCGATGGCGTAAAAATATTTATCGGGGGAGAATCGGGCCATTCCCCCCTCGACGATTTCAGTATGGTCACTGCCCCCTATGAAGTGGATGGTCAGGTTGTCGGCACTTTGGGGGTAGTGGGGCCCACACGCATGGCTTATGAACGAATCATTCCCATTGTCGACATCACGGCCAAACTGCTTTCCAGTGCCCTCTCTCAACATTGACCCGGTCTCTTACCATGCCCCATTATCTCCCTGAACCTCCCTACACCCACGGTCAACTCACCCAAAGAATCGGTCTCATTCTGGTGAATCTGGGCACTCCAGACGCCCCCGATGCGCCTGCATTAAAGCGCTACCTGGCCCAATTTCTCGGGGATCCGCGCGTCGTGGAAATTCCGCGCCCCGTGTGGTGGCTCTTGCTCCACGGCATCATACTCAACACCCGCCCTCGACAATCCGCCAAAAAGTACGCCACCATCTGGATGCCCGAAGGCTCGCCCTTGCGCATCTACACAGAGCGCCAGGCCCGGGGTCTGGAAGCGCGTCTGGCCGACCACTACCCTGACAACCCACCGGTGGTACGCGTCGCCATGCGTTATGGCCAACCCAGTATTTCTCAGGCTGTCAGCGAACTGAAGCAAGCTGGGTGTGACCGCTTGTTGTTGCTCCCGCTCTACCCTCAATACGCCGCCAGCACCACGGGGTCGAGCCAAGCAGCGTTGTTTGACGCCCTCAATCTCTGGCGCACTGCCCCGGGAGTCAGGACGGTACGCCACTACCATGATGATCCCGGCTATATTGCGGCGCTCAAGGAACGGATAGAAGCCTTTTGGGCCGAACATGGTCGCCCTCAGGTATTGGTCATGAGTTTCCACGGGGTTCCCAAATATACCTTGGACAAGGGCGATCCTTATCACTGCGAATGCCTCAAAACCGGACGTTTACTGGCGGAAGCCCTGAATCTTCAAGGGTCTGATTACCGAATTTCGTTTCAATCACTGTTTGGTCGCACCGAATGGGTCAAACCGTACACCGCTCCTCTGGTGGAACAATTGGCCCGAGAGGGCGTGCGCCATGTTCAAGTGGTGTGTCCAGGATTTCCCGCCGACTGCCTGGAAACGCTGGAAGAAATCGGAATGGAGGTTAAAGCAACGTTTCTGACCCACGGCGGAGAAACCTATCACTATATCCCAGCCCTCAACGATGACCCTGCTTGGCTGGATGCCCTCAGCGCTATTGCGCGGAATAACCTGGGGGGGTGGTTGCCCCAGATGCCGCCCTCAGCCCAGGAGCAGGAATCCACGCAGCGTCGCGCCGCAGAACGTGGAGCCACAAATTAGCCTCTTGAAACCTGCAACTCCGATCCCCATATGGTATGCCATCGAACCCAACCATACTGTCGGAGCATGGCATGACCACTTCAGAAGCCCCTGTACCCGAGGAATTGACCCCTGAGTCGGAGTCCTCTCTTTCAACTATGACGCGAGACGAGGCCTTGGCCGCCCTGCTTCAGGCCGAGGAAAGTCTGCGCGCCAAAGAGGAAGACAATCTGCGTATTCGTGCCGACATGGAAAATTTGCGCAAGCGTACGGCAACGGAACTTGCTCAAGCACGAAAATTTGCCTTGGAAAGTTTTGCCGGTGAACTGCTCGCCGTCATGGATAGCCTTGAAGCGGCCCAGCATGTCAAGGAAGCATCAGTGGAAAGCTATCGCAGCGGCGTCGAACTCACGGCCCGACAACTCGCCAGTGTTTTCGAGAAATTCCATATTCACGCCCTGCACCCTGAAGGAGAACGCTTCGACCCGAATCGCCATCAGGCCATTGCATCACTGGAGCATGAGGACATTCCTGCGCAAAACATTATTGCAGTGATGCAAAAGGGCTTCATTCTTCATGAACGGATACTGCGCCCCGCGCTGGTGACCGTTTCCAAGGGAAAAGTGACGACTACCCCTTGAATCTTTACACTTCACCCCGATTTATGGGGTAACGGAAGCGCTTCATTGACAAATTTAACCAGAGGTCTATTACATCATGGGTAAAATTATTGGAATCGACTTAGGCACCACCAACTCCTGCGTTGCAGTGATGGAAGGTGGCAAACCCAAAGTCATCGAGAATGCTGAAGGGGCGCGTACTACCCCGTCCATCGTTGCCTATATGGAAGACGGTGAAGTATTGGTGGGAGCCCCAGCAAAACGCCAGGCCATCACCAATCCACAAAATACCTTGTTCGCCGTAAAGCGTCTGATCGGCCGAAAGTTTGAAGAAGACATGGTGCAGAAGGACATTCACATGGTGCCCTACTCCATCGTCAAAGCCGGGAATGGAGATGCCTGGGTGGAAGTACGTGGTAAAAAAATGGCACCGCCAGAAATTTCTGCTGCGGTGTTGCAAAAAATGAAGAAAACCGCCGAAGACTACCTTGGCGAAGAAGTGACGGAAGCAGTGATCACTGTCCCCGCCTATTTCAATGACAGTCAGCGCCAGGCTACGAAGGATGCTGGTCGCATTGCCGGTCTGGATGTCAAGCGGATCATCAATGAGCCCACCGCCGCCGCTCTGGCCTTTGGTCTCGACAAAAAAGAAGGGGACCGCAAGATTGCGGTCTATGATCTGGGTGGCGGAACATTTGATATTTCCATCATCGAAATTGCCGAGATCGACGGTGAACACCAGTTCGAAGTCTTGTCCACCAACGGCGACACCTTCCTCGGTGGAGAAGATTTTGACCTGCGCGTCATCGAATTTCTGGCGGACGAGTTCAAGCGTGAAAACCACGGCCTGGATCTGCGCAAAGATGTTCTGGCCCTGCAACGACTCAAGGATGCGGCAGAAAAAGCCAAAATCGAGTTGTCTTCGTCACAACAGACAGAAGTCAATCTGCCTTACATCACGGCCGACGCCACAGGACCCAAGCATCTGGTGGTGAAACTGACCCGCTCCAAACTGGAAAGCCTGGTTCAGGAGTTGATCGATCGCACCATCAAACCCTGTGAAATCGCCATCAAGGATGCCGGCGTAAAAATCACCGACATCGCCGATGTGATTCTGGTGGGTGGACAGAGCCGTATGCCTAAAGTCCAGGAGCGGGTCAAGGAATTCTTTGGCCGCGAACCCCGCAAGGATGTCAACCCCGATGAGGCTGTCGCCATTGGAGCCAGTATTCAGGGCGGAGTTCTGAAGGGCGATGTCAAGGATGTGTTGTTGCTGGATGTCACCCCGCTGTCCCTGGGCATTGAAACCCTGGGAGGTGTGATGACGCGCCTGATTCAGAAGAACACCACCATTCCAACCAAGGCGGCTCAAGTATTTTCTACGGCAGAAGACAATCAGTCGGCGGTCACCATCCATGTGCTGCAAGGAGAACGCAACATGGCTTCGGGCAACAAGAGTCTCGGCCAGTTCAACCTCAGCGACATTCCCTCTGCACCGCGCGGAATGCCACAAATCGAGGTGGCCTTCGACATCGATGCCAACGGGATTCTCCATGTGAGTGCCAAGGACAAAGCCTCCGGCAAAGAAAACAAAATCACCATCAAGGCCAATTCTGGCTTGTCGGAAGATGAGATCCAACGCATGGTACGAGATGCTGAAGAACATGCTGAGGAAGACAAGAAAAACCTGGAAGCGGTGAACGCCAAAAACTCCCTTGAAAGCTTGGTCCATAATGTACAAAAGACCCTCAAGGAACAAGGAGACAAACTCGGCGCCGAAGAAAAAACCGCTCTTGAGGCGGCTGTGAAGGATGCGGAGGAAGCGCTGGCATCTCAGGATACCCAACGCATCATCGCCAGCACCGAGTCCCTCTCTGCAGCCAGCCATAAACTGGCGGAAAAGATGTATGCCGCTGATGGTGGGGCCGCTGCGTCTGCCGCTGCTGGGCAAGGGGCTGACGAAGCGCATTCCCATGGGGGTCAAGGGGCCAAGGATGACAACGTGGTTGACGCCGAATTCGAGGAAGTCAAGGACAAAAAGTAATCAACCCTCTCTCCCCTTGGGGAAGATGGTCTGTTGGGGAGGGGGGCATGGCCCCTTCTCCCCATTCATTTATTGAGTGAGGATTTTTCATGAGTAAACGCGACTTTTATGAGGTCCTGGGGGTCAATCGCGACGCCTCCGATGAGGAAATCAAGAAGGCGTATCGCAAGCTGGCGATGAAACACCACCCTGACCGCAACCCGGACAATGCCAAAGCTGAGGCTCAGTTCAAGGAAGTCAAGGAAGCCTATGAAATACTGTCCGATGCCGACAAACGCGCCGCTTATGACCGTTACGGACATGCGGGGGTTGATCAGCAAGCGGGCGCCGGGCCAGGCAGTGCCGGATTTAACGGCATGGGAGGAGGTTTTTCCGATGCCTTCGGCGATATTTTCGGCGACATTTTTGGCGGCGGAAGAGGCGGAGCCCGCCCGGGAGGAGCCTACCGTGGCGCAGACCTGCGCTACAATCTGGAGATTGGACTGGAGGAAGCCGCCCGCGGAACCGAAACCAAAATTCGCATTCCTTCCCTGGAAAATTGTGGCACCTGTAAAGGCAGCGGTGCCAAGCCGGGAACCAGTGCCACCACCTGTACGACCTGCGGTGGCCAGGGTCAGGTGCGCATGCAGCAAGGATTTTTCTCTATCCAGCAAACATGCCCCGTATGTCACGGCAGCGGCAAGACCATCGCTTCTCCCTGCCCGGATTGTAATGGCGCGGGCCGAGTACGCAAGCAAAAAACCCTGTCGGTCAAGATTCCTGCGGGAATCGATCATGGCGATCGCGTGCGTCTTGCGGGTGAAGGAGAACCTGGGCAATCAGGAGGTCCGGCGGGAGATTTGTTCGTCGTCGTACAGATCCGTCCCCATACGGTTTTTCAACGGGAAGGTTCGGACCTGCACTGTGAAATGCCCATCAGTTTTGGGGTAGCCGCCCTCGGTGGCGAAATCGGCATCCCTACCCTAGAGGGCCAGGCCAAGCTCAAAATTCCGCCAGAAACCCAAACGGGTCAGGTGTTTCGCTTGCGCGGCAAGGGCATCAAAGCCCTACGCGGCAGCGGGCATGGCGATCTGATGTGTCACGTGGTGGTGGAAACCCCCGTCAAATTGACCGAAGTCCAAAAAGAACTCTTGCGTCAATTGGAGCAGGGGACCAGCGGAAATGATACCCATAGCCCCCGCACCAAGAGTTTCATGGACAAAGTGCGCGATTTCTTCCAGCCCTGATCAGGTGCGGCGCCATTGGGTGCCGCCCGCGCCATCTTCGAGAACCACGCCTTCGGCCAGTAAAGCCTGACGAATCTGGTCTGCTGTGGCAAAATCCCGGACCTGGCGTGCAGCCAGGCGTTGGGCGATTAATCCTTCAATACGCTCCCGATCATCGACTGCCGTGTCCACCGTTAAGCCAGCGCCCTCCTGAAACCAGGCTTCCGGGTCCTGTGGCAGCAGGCCAAGGATGCGTGCCAGACGCAACAACCGGGTAGCACTGGCATCCCCGCCTCCGCGGTGCACCTCATGGGCCAAGGCAAAGAGTTCTGCCACCGCCTCGGGCGTATTCAGGTCGTCATCCAGAGCACGCCGAAACGCCTTCTCGTGCTCCCCTTCCCAGTCCACTGCGCCATCGCTGACCCCCCTTCCCCGCAGTGCGGTATACAGGGTATTCAATCCCTGACGGGCATCCTCCAGATGAGCGTCGGTATAATTCAAGGGACTGCGATATTGCCCCCTCATCAGAAAGAACCTAACTACATCAGGGTGATATTTATTAAATATGTCATCTAATGTAAAGAAATTACCCAGGGATTTGGACATCTTTTCATCATTCACCCGAAGGAAACCATTGTGCATCCAGTAATTCACGAAGGTATGACCATGGGCCCCTTCGCTTTGGGCGATTTCATTTTCATGGTGAGGAAATTGAAGGTCATGCCCACCGCCATGAATGTCGAAGTGCTCCCCTAGATAACACTCGCTCATCACCGAGCACTCAATATGCCAGCCTGGTCGACCTGGGCCCCAGGGAGACGGCCATTGGGGTTCACCCGGCTTGGCACTCTTCCATAACACAAAGTCGAGGGGGTCACGTTTGAACCCATCCCGCGCTACCCGTTCCCCTGCCCGCAGATCCTCCAGGGATTTCCCCGAAAGCTTGCCATAGTCAGGGAAATCTCGGACCGAATAATACACGTCACCATTGCTGCCTGAATAAGCCAAGCCCTTCGTCATCAATTGCTCGATCAGACTGATCATGCCCGGAACATGGTCCGTTGCGCGCGGTTCGTGGGTAGGAGGAAGCACCTGCAAGCGCGTCAGATCCTGATGCATGAAGGCGATCATGCGCTCCGTCAGAGCGCTGATGGACTCTCCGTTACGGGCTGCACGATCGATGATTTTATCGTCAATATCCGTGATATTTCGCACGTACGTCACAGAATATCCGGACATGGTCAACCAGCGATAAAGGACATCAAAATTCACCAGCATACGACCGTGGCCCAGATGGCATCGATCATAGACCGTCATGCCGCAGACATAAAGATGCACCTGTCCAGGGGTAATGGGACGAAAGATTTCAAGACGACGGGTCAGGGTATTAAACAGGCGAAGCATGGTAAAAATTCATAATATTGAGTTAAATAAATAAAGTTCCGCAGGAAACACTGGTCATCAACGCTTTGAATTGATATAATTTCAGGTTACGCAATTTCTTTACGTTCACCTTTATGATGCCCTTGCGCCTTTCGATCACTGTCGGTTTACTGATACTGAGCGGGACCATTGTGACGGTCTGCGCCGAGGAACTGTCACTTTCCGAGAATCCTGACGCTGCGACAACCCTCAGCGCGACGGTGACCCCAGAGGCGCATCCTAACACAACGCCAAATCCGCCGTCACAAGTGGCAACTTCCCCCCATGTGACCCTTACCCTTCAGCAACTTCTGCACGATCATCAGTATGACCAGGCGCTGACTCTGGCGGACCACACCCTGGAAGATCAACCCGATAACGGACAAGTGCTTTTTCTCAAGGCTCTGGCTCTGACCCAGTTGCACCGCACCGACGATGCCATCGTACTATTGAAAAACCTGACCGAACGTTTCCCTGAAATGGTGGCCACGTACAATAATCTCGCGGCCCTGTATGCTTCCCAGGGTCACTTGGAAGATGCCCGTGCTACCCTGGAAAAAGGGGTACGGGCCCAACCCAACTATGCCACTGCCTATGAAAACCTGGGCGATGTCTATGCTGCCCTTGCTCGCCAGTCCTATGCCCGCGCACTGAAACTGGATCCTGCTAACCGCCCTTTAAAACTCAAAGCCGAAAAACTTAACTGACGGAGTTACCCCATGATTCGTTTGACCACCAATTTTGGCGAAATCATTCTTGAGCTCGATGCCGAGAAAGCCCCAAAAACCGTTGATAACTTCTTAACCTATGTACGCGATGGGTTCTACGACAACACGGTTTTTCATCGTGTCATCGATGGATTCATGATTCAGGGCGGGGGATTTTCTCCTGGCATGAAGCAAAAGGAAACCCACGCCCCCATCGCCAACGAAGCCGCCAATGGTTTAACCAATCAGTGCTATACCATTGCCATGGCACGCACTTCTGATCCCCATTCTGCTACGGCGCAATTTTTCATCAATGTTAAGGACAATGACTTCCTGAACTTTACGGCAACCACCCAAAGCGGTTATGGATATTGCGTCTTTGGTCAGGTCACCAGCGGCCAGGACGTGGTGGATCGCATCAAGGGAGTTCGCACCGGCAACCGTATGGGTCATGGTGATGTTCCCGTCGAAGATGTCATCATTGAACGCGCCGAGGTCATATAAAGCACCGTGTCCCACTCTCTTTTCATTGCCGACCTGCACCTGTCGGCCTCCGCTCCCAAGCTATTCCAGCGCTTTCAGGCGTTTCTGGAAGGGCCTGCGCGCGAGGCTCGCGCACTCTATATCCTTGGGGATTTGTTTGAAACCTGGGTGGGAGACGACGATATCCCCTCTCCCTTCAACCAAAAGGTAGTGAATGCTCTGGCGGCACTCTCTCAACAAGGAACAGAGCTCTTCTACTTGCATGGCAACCGCGATTTTCTCTTGGGCAACAAGTTTGCCAAAGCCTGTGGTGCCACCCAGTTGAGTGATCCGACCACCCTCATCCTGGATGACGGCGTACGTACCTTGATCACCCATGGCGACCAACTGTGCACCGATGATGAAAACTACCAGGCGTGGCGCAAACAAGTGCGTTCCGTCACCTGGCAGCGTAAGGTCATGGCTCTGCCCATTGAAGAGCGCTACAAAATCGCTCAGGAAGCCACTACCATGAGTGCTCAGGCAAAGAAGAAGAAAACCTTGGCTATTATGGATGTTGCTTTGCAGGCAGTGATCGAACTGCTGCGCAAAAACGATTATCCGCGACTGATTCATGGTCATACCCACCGTCCGGCGCGGCATACTTACCGTCTGGATGACAATACCTGTGAACGCTGGGTGCTGACGGACTGGAACAGTCGTAAGGCGGGCTACTTGCGGTGCGATGAAAATGGTTGCCAGGCACTACCGTTTTAACCGAGCCCCCGTTCCAGATCACGCTGTAAATCGCGGACAGTTTCCAACCCCACGGATAAACGTAACATTCCTGGGGTAATACCCGCATTGGCCCGATCCGCATCGCTCAAACGACCATGGGTCGTGGTGGCAGGATGGGTGAGGGTACTCTTGGTATCCCCCAGATTGCCCGTGACGGAAATCAGTTGCAACGAATCGATGATATTCCAGGCCGCAGCTTGCCCACCTTTCACCTCGAAAGTCACCACTCCCCCCCCCTGACTCTGCTGCCGACACGCCAATTCATACTGCGGATGGGACGGCAGTCCGGGGTAGAGTACCCGCGCAACTCCAGGCTGCTGCTCCAACCATTGGGCCAGTTGCTGTGCGCGGGCGCATTGCGCTTCCAGTCGCAATGCCAGGGTTTCCATTCCCTTGAGGCAGACCCACGCATTGAACGGGCTCATGCTTGGCCCCGCCGTGCGCAAAAACTGATAAATAGGACTTTCCATCACCAAAGCCATCGAACCGACAATGGCTCCCCCCAGCACCCTCCCCTGGCCATCCAGATACTTGGTGGCCGAATGTACCACCAAATCCGCCCCCAGTTCCAGCGGACGCTGCAGAATCGGCGTACAGAAACAGTTATCCACGACCAGCCGCACGCCACGGTCATGGGCCAGGGCCGCCAAGGCCGTCAAATCGACCAACTCCATGGTGGGATTGGCCGGAGTTTCAACGAAAAAAAGACGAGTCTCGGGACGTACCGCTTGCTCCCACGCGGCCAAGTCACTGAGGGGTACAAAGGTCGTGATGATCCCGAAACGCCCCAAAATCCCACTCAACAATTGAACCGAGGCGCCAAACAAACTGCGGGAAGCCACCACATGGTCTCCCGCTTGTAATAACCCCATGAACACGGTGAGAATGGCCGACATCCCGCTGGCAGTGGCCAGGCAGGATTCGCCCCCTTCAAGACTGGCCAGACGCTCCTGGAATGCCGTGACCGTGGGATTGGTAAAGCGCGAATAAATCATCCCGGGTTCGCGGTTGGTAAAACGATCTGCCGCTTGCTGGGCATTGTCGAACACATAACTGGAGGTCAGATACAGCGCTTCCGCATGTTCGTTGAATGCACTGCGATGTATCCCGGCACGCACTGCCCGAGTTTCCAGATCCCATTCCTCTTCCATCAGAGTCCTCTCAGGCAGACGCCGTCACGCGCAGATTAAAATCCAGGTCCAGTTGCAGACTTTCGCCATCCTCCCGCTGATTTTCCAGCAAGGCCAGATAGGCGGCATCCACATCGCCGGTCACATAATGGCCATTGAAGCAGGAGGTGTCGAATTCGTCGATGCCATGACGTGCCCCCTCCATGGCCCCCACAAGATCCTGCAAATCCTGGTAGAACACCGCATCGGCACCAATTTCACGGGCAATGGCGGCATCATCCCGCCCCGTGGCCAAGAGTTCGCGCCGAGTCGGCATGTCGATGCCGTAGACATTGGGAAAACGCACGGGCGGAGCAGCCGAAGCAAAATAGACCTTGCGGGCACCGCAATCCCGGGCCATCTGAACAATTTCCCGGCTGGTGGTTCCCCGAACGATGGAATCATCCACCAGCAGCACCGACTTGTCGCGAAATTCCTGACTGATGGCATTCAGTTTCTGGCGCACGGAACGCTTGCGCTCGGCCTGCCCGGGCATGATAAAAGTGCGACCGATATAGCGGTTCTTGATGAATCCTTCACGATAGGGAACCCCCAGAGTCGCCGCCAGTTGTAGCGCACTGGGACGACTGGTATCGGGAATGGGGATGACCACATCCACGGATAACTCGGGAGCCAGACGACGAATGCGTTGTCCCAGCGCTTCCCCCATATGGAGACGCGTTTCATATACAGAAATGCCATCCATGACGGAATCGGGGCGAGCCAAATAGACAAATTCAAAAATACAGGGCACCTTGCGCGCCTGCGGGGCACATAAGCGGCTATGCAACTCCCCTCCCTGGGCAGCGATAAATAAGGCTTCTCCGGGTTCAACATCACGCAACAATGTAAATCCGAGAGCATCGAGGGCCACGCTTTCCGAAGCGATCATATATTCCACCCCGCGAGCCGACTCCTGACGCCCGACCACCAAAGGTCGAATGCCCCAAGGATCACGAAAAGCGACCAATCCCACACCGGCAATCATAGCCACAACTGCATAGGCCCCACGACAACGCATATGGACCCGGGTCACCGCCTGAAAAATCTCTTCCTGAGTCAACTGCTGGCCTTGAGCCACGGCATCCAACTCGTGGGCCAGCACATTCAGCAAGACTTCGGAGTCTGAGTTGGTATTGACATGACGTCGATCCTGTTTGAACAATTCAGCCCGTAGAGTCGCCGTGTTGGTAAGATTGCCGTTATGCCCCAGTACGATGCCAAAGGGGGAGTTGACATAGAAAGGTTGGGCTTCTGCTGGCGACACTGCCGACCCGGCTGTGGGATAACGACAATGGGCAATCCCCATGGACCCCAACAAGGCGCGCATATCTCGCGTACGAAAAACATCCCGCACCAGCCCCAGCCCCTTGTGCATATGAAAAGTGTTTCCTTGGGCGGTGGCAATGCCTGCCGCATCCTGACCCCGATGCTGCAGCAACTGCAAGGCATCATAAAGCAATTGATTGACGGGAGACTGGGCCACAATACCGACGATTCCGCACATGAAGCCTGCCCTCAGAGATTATGACCGTCATATTTTACCATGACGCAAGCCCTTCCCCCTCAGCCATTCAGCCAATTTTACAGAAGAGTTTCGGGAGGCTGATCAACGCCATTGACGGAATAGTGCAATGGTCGGGTCAGCGTGGGCGGCAACCAAGCAAGCGCCATGCGCACGCCGCGCATGGCATAAGGAAGAAGTTTGGCTTGCTTCCAGCTGACATCCTGAGGCAAGGGAGTAAGTCCCGCCAAGAGCAGCAGAACCAGTAAAATCAAAACCCCGCGCAGCAAACCAAAAATGGCTCCAAGCAATCCATCCAGGGACCGCAAGCCGATTTTATTGATAATCTGACGCGCCAGATTGCTGAGCAATCGCATGGTAATCAACACAGCAATCATCAGGAGAATAAAGGACAAACCCCAACGAAGCAGATCGTGACTCACCCAGGGTGCCAGATAACGGGCCACTGCCCCACTCCAGGTACGAGCCACCCAGAAGGCCACCAACCAACTGGCCAGACTGAAAAATTCATAAACCATGCCGCGTATCCAGCCAAAGGTCACGGAAATCAGGAGGATCAGCACGATGGCCCCATCGATCCAGGTGTAAGGCTCGAAAAAAGCCCATAGGGGGGCATGAAGAAGGTCGTCGATCATAGAACGACAGGGCAAAAAGTGAAGCGACTCATGACCCAGGCACCCGCATACCCTTGACCCCTAAGGTGGACAAGCGCTGCAAGGCCGCCTGAAGCGCAGAAGTCGTGGCAAACGGACCAATACGAATGCGCCAGCGGGGCCCTTCTGCGGCCTGTGACAAAGATTCCACGGTGGGGACATAGCCCAACTTACGTAATTTCTTATCCAACAAGGCAACGCGATCGGGGTGGGCAAACACCCCCACCTGAATCCAGTCCCCCTCAGCACTTTCTGTAGACGAGCTCACTGGCACGGCATGAGGGACAGCCTTAGGAACAACCAGCACTGGCGCAGGGGTCGTTGATGGGGTTGGCTCAGCAGGCGTTTTCCCGGTTGAGGAAGGCGCAGACGCCACGGGAGGCTCATCAGCCAGTTGCACCTTTTCTTCCACCACCTGCGCCCCTCCAGGGGGGGGGGCATCCCGCGGAGTGGGCGACGTAACCTCTGCCAGCACCGGAGTCGGCGCGTAGAGCTGTGGGACAGGGCGCGGCAGAGCTACGGCGGGAGGAACGCCCGTCCCTTCTTCTTTGGGAGGGCGGGAATGGTCCAACAGCAGTGGCAGAAAAATTACTGCCAAGACCGCTAGAATACCCACTCCTATCAAGCGTTGGCGATTCCGTTGGCGCAATACCGTTAATTGAGGTTCTGTGGGCACGGAGGGTCCGCCTATACCAATTCCTCACCATCGAGGGCCAGCATTCCCAGAATATTGCCAATGCGACTGCGATGCTGGCGTCGATCCATAATCAGATCGATGGCCCCTTTGGAAAGCAAGAATTCGGAACGTTGGAAACCATCGGGTAAAACTTCGCGCACTGTTTGCTCAATCACTCGAGGGCCAGCAAAACCAATCAGGGCATTGGGTTCGGCGATCACCACATCACCAATCATGGCAAAACTGGCGGAAACCCCACCCATAGTAGGATCCGTCAACACAGAAATGAAAGGCAAACGCGCCTCTGCCAGGCGTGTGAGTGCGGCGCACGTCTTGGCCATCTGCATCAGGGAAAGCAAGCCTTCCTGCATGCGCGCCCCACCACTGGCGAGAAAGCAGACAAAAGGACACTGCTGGTCGAGGGCTGCCTGAACGGCCCGGACAAACCGTTCGCCGACCACTGATCCCATGGACCCGCCCATAAATTCGAACTCAAAAGCTGCGACCACAATGGGGGAGCCTTCAAGAAAACCTTGCATCACCACCAAAGCATCGGTTTCCGAAGTATTGCTCTGGGCCTCGGTGAGCCGCTCAGCATAACGCCGGCTGTCCTTGAATTTCAAGGGATCGAGGGGGACCACTTCCATGGCCAGTTCAATTCGCCCTTCCGCATCCAGAAAACCATCCAGACGGGTGCGCGCCGAGATTCTCAAATGATGGGAGCACTTGGGACAAACATGAAGATTGGCCTCGAGATCATTACGGTAAAGCACCGCTTCACAAGACGGGCATTTGACCCAGAGGCCTTCGGGAACCGAACCTTTGAGATTTTTTTTATCGCGCTTGATACGCGGAGGAAGTAATTTCTTGAACCAGCTCATTGCACACCATCCATGGTTTGGCGAAACTGTCGAATCAGGGACCCCACACGCTGGGGCACATCTTCAGGACTTGGGCTGGACTCGATCTCTTCCACCAAACGAGACCCAACAACCACGGCATCAGCCATAGCCGCCATGCGTCGCGCCATGTGTCCATCACGAATTCCAAAACCTACCCCCACAGGAATTTGGGTATGGGTTTTGATGCGCTGCACCTGGGCCTTGACTTCTTCCAAATCCACCCCTCCTGCCCCCGTCACCCCCCTGAGGGAAACATAATACAAGTAACCGGTGGCCAATTCACTGATTTCGCGAATGCGTTGCTCGGTAGAGGTGGGGGAGAGCAAAAATATCATATCGATACCATACCGACCCAAGGCCTCCTTCAAGCGCCGCGCCTCAAACGGTGGATAATCCACCACCAGTACGCCATCGACGCCGGCAGCCTGGCATTGTGTCGCAAAAGTATCGAGCCCCAGACGTTCGATGGGATTGGCATACCCCATCAGGACTACGGGAGTGGTTTGGTTCTCTCTACGAAATTCCGTCACCACCGCCAGCACATCGGTCAGGGTCACCCCATTCTTCAAGGCCCGTTCACTCGCCCGTTGAATGGTAGGGCCATCGGCCATGGGATCCGAAAACGGAATCCCCAATTCGAGAATGTCCGCCCCTTCGGCGACCAGAGCCTGCATCACAGGCAAAGAGAGTTCCAGTTGCGGATCTCCCACGGTAAAAAATGGAATGAGCGCTTTACGGCCCTGTTGAGCCAAACGCTGAAAAGTGGATGCCATACGCGACATGATCGATTCCTTAAAGAAGTAAGCCGCTGCGCTCGGCTACGGTGGCCATGTCCTTGTCCCCGCGTCCGGACAGATTGACCAAAAGAATTTTATCCTGCCCCATGGAAGGGGCCATTTTCATGGCCTGGGCCACGGCATGACTGGATTCCAGTGCCGGCAGAATGCCTTCGAGACGACACAGGGTGTGAAAGGCATGGAGCGCTTCATCATCGGTGATGGCCACATAGGATGCGCGCCCACTGTCCTTGAGCCAGGCATGCTCTGGTCCAACGCCAGGATAGTCGAGCCCCGCAGAAATGGAGTGGGTCTCGATGATCTGACCATGGGCATCCTGCAACAAGTAAGTGCGATTGCCATGCAATACCCCTGGGGTTCCGGCAGATAGGGAAGCGGCATGACGTCCACTGGCCAAGCCATCTCCGCCCGCCTCAACACCGATCAACTGAACCTGCTGATGGGGAATGTAATTGTAAAAGATACCCATGGCATTGGAACCGCCACCCACACAGGCCAGCACCACATCGGGTTGACGTCCAACCAGTTCAGGCATTTGGGTAAGACATTCGCGTCCCACCACCGCATTGAAATCGCGCACCATCTCAGGATAGGGATGAGGGCCGGCCACGGTACCAATGATATAAAAAGTATCGTCAATATGGGTCACCCAGTCGCGCATGGCCTCATTGAGGGCATCCTTGAGGGTCTTGGAGCCACTTTCCACAGGCACCACCTTGGCCCCCAGCAACTTCATGCGGTAGACATTCTGGGCCTGACGCCGCACATCTTCTGACCCCATGTACACCACGCACTCCATGCCGTAGCGTGCAGCCACCGTTGCCGTCGCCACGCCGTGCTGCCCTGCCCCCGTCTCAGCGATGACCCGTGCCTTACCCATTCGTCGTGCCAGCATGGCCTGACCGATGGTATTGTTCACCTTATGGGCTCCAGTATGGTTCAGATCTTCACGCTTCAGGTAGATTTGCGCCCCACCCAGATGATCAGATAAACGTTTGGCATGATATACCGGACTGGGGCGCCCGACATAATGACGCAATTCATGGGCCAGCTCGGCCTTGAATTCTGGATCATCCCGAAAATGGGCGTACTGGCGCTTGAGTTCGTCGATGGCTGCTACCAAAGTTTCAGAGACAAAAGCGCCCCCATAGGAACCAAAGTAGCCATCCTGATCGGGCATGTTGTAAGACTTCATCACTTCTCCACAATAATCCGTACTACGCGACGATCATTCCATCGCATCATCGGCCGCCTTCACGGCAGCCACAAAACGCTCCACAGCCCCCAGCGATTTCCGTCCCGGAGCCTCCTCGACACCACTACTCACATCCACTGCCCATGGGCGCAACTGGCGCACCGCAGCAGCGACATTCTCTCCCGTCAACCCCCCAGATAACACCCAGGGACAAGCCCACTTTGTGGGCACCAAAGACCAATCGAAGGTCTGACCCGTTCCCCCAGGGACTCCGGGAACAAACGCGTCTACCAGTACACCCTGAGCATTGTCATAGCGCGCCGCGAATTGTACCAAATCAAGACCTGTCTGGACGCGTGCCGCCTTCAGAAAAGGAATTCCGTACCCATCACAGTTCTCGGGGGACTCGTCTCCGTGGAATTGCAGACAAGACAAGGGCACAGATTCCAATACGCCTTCGATCATTTCCCTGGTTTCATTGACAAATAAACCAACAACGCTGACGAAAGGCGGCAGTGACCGACAAATCGCCTGTGCCTGCGCTACGGTGACAGCCCGTGGACTGGGGGCATAGAACACCAACCCCACGGCATCGACTCCGGTGGCCACCACCGCCTGAGCGTCGGCGGGGGTTGTCAAACCGCAGACCTTGATCCGAGTTCTCATGATCGTCCTGCTGGGAAATTCCATCTCTCATCATACTCCACTGCAGTCAAACATAGGCCATCGGCAGCAAAGGTGGGCGCTGACTGAGTGCGATCCCGCGCCTCTAGAAGTGCCGCCAACCAGTCGCTGCGTTCTTCCCCACAGCCCACGCGTAATAAAGCTCCCACGAGATTACGCACCATGTGCTGAAGAAAGGCATCGGCCTGAAATTCGAAATGAATCTCTTCACCCACGGAGTTGATATCCAGACGCAATAGGGTTTTTACCGGCGTCCTGGCCTGACATTCTGCAGCACGAAATGCACTGAAGTCGTGGGTCCCCAAAAGCAGCCGGGCCCCCGCCTTCATGGCGTCAAGGTCAAGGACGCGGTGCGTCCAGCCCACTACCCCATGGGCATAGGCGGGTCGCACCGGGTGAGAAAGCAGGCGATAACGATAGGTCCGTGAGCGTGCATCAAAGCGGGCATGAAATTCATCGCTCACACCCTGGGCCCAGAGTACCGCCACCGTAGCGGGCAGGTGCGCATTCCCCCCACGAACCCAAGCTTGCATAGGACGAATGACCGCAGTATCGAAGTGCACCACCTGACCACGGGCATGGACCCCCCGATCCGTGCGACCTGCTGCCACCACCGCAATAGCCTCCCCTGCCACCGCCGACAAGGCCTGCTCCAACGCGCCCTGAACCGTTACGCAATGGGGTTGACGTTGCCAGCCATGAAAAGCTCCGCCGTGATACTCAACCCCCAAAGCCAGTCTTGGCATCAAGCACCGACAAGCAAACGCAACATGCGCCGCAAGGGCTCTGCTGCACCCCACAAGAGTTGATCGCCCACGGTAAATGCCCCGAGAAATTCTGGGCCCATGGCCAAAGTATGCAGGCGACCCACAGGAACCTGGAGGGTACCACTCACCGCAGCAGGGGTGAGCAGTCGTTCACTGGGTTCACGCTCATTGGGAATAACACGCACCCAATCATTGGCCCCGGCAATCACCGCTTCAATCTCCGGCAACGGAATGGCGCGACGCAATTTCACTGTCAGCCCCTGGGAGTGGCAACGCATCGCTCCAACGCGCACACACAGGCCGTCAATGGGGATGCTTCCTGCGGTTCGAAAAGGAGGCAGACCCAGAATTTTGTTGCATTCCGCCCCGCCTTTCCACTCCTCTTTGCTCTGACCATGATCTGCCGGAACATCGATCCAGGGGATCAAACTTCCGGCCAAAGGCACCCCGCGAAAGTTTTTACGGGGGAAATGCTCACTGCGCAAGGTATCCGTCACGACCCGATCGATATCGAGAATGGCACTCGACGGGTCCCCTAGGGAGGCGGCCACTCCTTGGTGGAGGGCCCCCATCTGCTGCAGGAGTTCGCGCATATTTTGCGCTCCGGCGCCGGAAGCGGCCTGATAGGTCATGGCCGACACCCATTCCACCCATCCGGCTTGAAACAGTCCTCCCAAGGCCATCAGCATAAGACTGACGGTACAATTTCCACCGATGAAATCCTTGATACCGCTGTTCAATGCCGCCTCTATGACGGGGCGATTGACCGGGTCCAGAATGATGACCGACGTCTCCTTCATCCGCAGAGTGGATGCCGCATCGATCCAGAAACCTTGCCAACCTCGGGCACGCAAAGCGCCGTGCACCTCCTGGGTATAGTCTCCGCCCTGACAGGACAGAATCACGTCGAGACTTTCCAGAGCCTCGAGATCATGGGCAGAACGCAGTGGTGTCGAAGGCATTCCCGCCAATTCGGGACTCGCCTCTCCCACTTGCGACGTGGTGAAAAAAGTCGGGGCGATCCGGGAGAAGTCATCTTCTTCCACCATTCTCTGCATCAGCACGGACCCCACCATGCCGCGCCAACCCACCATCCCCACGGTCAACATGACATTCTCCTCAAACGGCGCGCAGGGCAGCCACGACAGCATCCCCCATCTGCGCGGTGGATACGACCGGCTCTCCTGCCTGGGCGATATCGGCAGTCCGCAGTCCCTGAGCCAGAACATGGCGCACCCCATGGTCAATACGGTCAGCCAAATCGGCTCGATTCAGGGAGTAGCGGAACATCATGGCGGCGGAAAGAATCTGCGCCAAGGGGTTGGCCTTGCCTTGACCCGCAATATCCGGGGCGCTGCCATGAATCGGTTCATACAGCCCTTGGCCCTGGGCATTGAGGGATGCCGAAGGCAGCATGCCGATGGAACCAGTGAGCATGGAGGCTTCATCGGACAGGATATCGCCAAAAATATTGCCGGTGACGATGACGTCAAATTGACGCGGATTACGCACCAACTGCATGGCCGCATTGTCCACCAGCATATGCGTCAACGTAACCTCAGGATATTGAGGCGCAATTTCCTGCACCACATCGCGCCATAGCTGGGTACATTCCAGCACATTCATCTTGTCTACGGAACACAGACGGCGCTGACGCTTCTGGGCGGCCTGAAAACCCCAATGGGCTACCCGACGAATTTCGGATTCACTATAGACCATGGTGTTAAAACCTTCCCGTTCGCCAGCGGCATTGGTTCGAATGCCACGGGGTTCACCAAAATAAATATCCCCCGTGAGTTCGCGTACGATCAAGATATCCAGTCCCGAGACCACGTCGGCCCGCAAGGTAGACGCCGCCGCCAGTTCGGGGAAGACTTGGGCCGGTCGCAGATTGGCAAACAGATCCAATTCCTTGCGCAGACGGAGCAAGCCGCGTTCAGGTCGTTGTTCTCGGGGCAAAGAATCGTATTGGGGACCACCGATGGAACCGAAGAGAATGGCGTCTGCGGCTTGGCATAAAGCCAAAGTCTCTGGAGGCAAAGGATCGCCCGTATGGTCCACCGCAACACCACCCACCAGAGCTGACTCCAGCTCCATAGAAACCCCTTCCCCACGAAAAACCTCCAACACCTTGAGGGCTTCCGCCACAATCTCCGGACCGATCCCGTCGCCCGCCAGTACAGCAATCTTCATACCCTGCTCCTTTCGTGTCTCAATTTTCTTCGCGCTTCGTGCCACAACCCACTATTATCGCACAGCCCTAGTCGCTGCTCTTTTTCTTCCCTTTGCGCGCTGCCATCTCCTCTTTGACATCGCGCAAAGTAGATTCCACCTGAGATTTTTGATAAAAATCCCCATCCCCAGCGCGCAGGGCGATTTGCAGTTGCTCCATGGCGGCACTGGGGTTGTCCAGCAACAAGTATGCATGAGCAAGGGCTTCATGGCTGCTCATCTGATGGTTCTGCATGGCGTAGGCCTGGGATTGAAATTCATAGAGTCGGGCATCGCTGGAGGTCAACAGAAGACGATCAGCGATGGTCCTGAGGGCTTGCTCGGGTTGACGAACCAAAATCAGCGCTTGAATGTACCCATAGATCAGGGCACGTTGGTCTGGATAATGCTGCAGCCCCCGTTGATACAATTCCAGTGCTTGATGACCATGCCCTTCGTCGAGCACGATCTGGGCGCGTAAACTGTCAAATAAAGCGTTGGGTGCTGATTTCTCCCGCACCTGTTCGAGCAGTGCCTGAGCTTCCGAATATTGCCCGTTGCGCCACAGGGCCACAGCTTTTCCATAGAGCAGAGGACGCTCCTCTGGTTGATTGATGTCATATTCGTGCCCCATGAAACTTTCCATCGCCTCGTGGGGCGTTCCTACCAACGCTTGAATGCGCGCCTTGATGAGAGCAAAATCCGGTCCATCCTGAACCTGGCGATAGGGAACACTCTGCAGACGATCCTGAATTTCGGCCAAGCGTTCCGTGGTTAAGGGGTGAGTCTGGAGAAAAGCTGGGGCCCCTTCATAAAAGCGGCCATAGCGACCCAATTTGGTGAAAAATGTGGCCATGGCTTTGGGATCATAGTTCGTCTTGAGCAAGCGACGAATCCCCAAACGGTCCGCTTCGCGTTCATTGTCTCGGGAAAAATTGAGTTGGGCCTGAATCATGCCCGCCTGAGCTCCGACTACCCCGCCCATGGCCCCATCGGGACTACTGCGTGCCGCCAGAATGGCTGCCGCCATGGCTGCCAGGGTCAATGGCAAATTCTGATTCTGGGCTTCCATGGCACGGGCGATATGATGCTGGGTCACGTGGGATATTTCGTGGGCCAGCACCGAGGCCAGTTCGGATTCGTTATCCGCCGCTTCGATCAAACCGGTGTGCACACCAATAAATCCGCCCGGCAAAGCGAACGCATTTAAGGTGGGATCTTCCAGCACAAAAAACTCGAAATGATGCTGATCACCCAGATCATCGCTGACCGCCAGCAAGCGATGGCCCACAGAACTGACAAAATCCACCGTCTCGGGATCGTTGAAATAGGCGGGGTCAGCACGAATTTCCTGCATCACCTGCCGTCCCAGGGCCATTTCATCCTTGCTCGACAACGCGGAAGACGAACTGTCCCCCAGATCTGGCAACTCGAAAGCCCCCAGATTTAGAACCAGACAAGTGCAACATAAAAACAGGATGAATCGGCGCATAGGCTTATGATACCCCAGCCTCAAGAGAGTTTCCGTAGCTCATTGAAGACGCGCCAGTTGAGCACTGACTTCTGCCAACGATTGGCTAAAACGACTGAGCCTTTCCTGCTCCTGGGCCACAACGGCAGCAGGCGCACGTGCCACAAAGCCCGCATTGTCGAGTTTGGCGCGACAGCGATCCACTTCCTCCTGCAACTTGCCGCGTTGTTTGGACAAGCGTTCGGTTTCTGCCGCCGCGTCCACCGTCACCTGCAATTGCAACTGGACTCCCTCCACCTGAACCACTGGTGCCACCAGAGAGGACAGGGGTTCCGTACTCCACTCGACATCGCTCAAGCGCGCCAGATGACGCACATACTCCACCAATCCAACCATCTGTGCCGTCTCTCCCGCCACTTTAAGGGGCAACCGTTCCGCCGGACTGATGCCCATTTCGCTGCGCAGAGTACGACACCCGACCACCAACGCCTTGAGTCGGGATACGATGGCGTCTACGCCAGGATCGGCCTCGAACTGCGTGTGGGGATAGGGTTGCAGAGCGATGCTGGGTCCCAGTTTTCCCACCTGCGGCGCTACCTGTTGCCACAACTCCTCGGTGATGAAAGGAATGAACGGGTGAGCCAGGCGCAAGGTCGCTTCCAAAACCTCCAGCAAGGTCTGGCGCGTCGTGGTGGCTTGAAGGGGATTGGCCAATTGCGGCTTGGCCAGTTCCACATACCAGTCACAGAATTGCTCCCAGACAAATTCATAAATCGCGCGGGCAGCCAGATCGAAACGATAGGAATGCAAGGCTTCGGTCACCGTATGCAGGGTGGAATCAAACTGTTGACGAATCCATTGATCTGCCACCGTCGGCGGATGGGCGGCAGCACCGGAAACTTCCTGCATCAGCACAAAGCGCGTGGCGTTCCATAACTTATTGCAAAAATTCCTATATCCATCACAGCGTTGCATGTCAAACTTAATGTCCCGCCCATGGGTAGCCAAGCTGGCAAAAGTAAAGCGCAATGCATCGGTCCCAAAGGCGGGAATGCCTTGGGGAAATTCCGTACGGGTGCTTTTCTCAATCTGTTCTGCTTGACGCGGATCCATCAGATGGCTGGTGCGTTTTTGCACCAACCGCTCCAGATCGATGCCATCGATGAGATCCAGAGGGTCCAATACATTTCCTCTGGATTTGCTCATCTTGTGACCCTGGGCATCACGCACCAAGCCGGTGACGAAGACCTCGCGGAACGGCACCTGACCCGTGAAATGGGTGGTCATCATGATCATTCGGGCGACCCAGAAGAAAATGATATCAAAGCCGGTCACCAATACCTGAGAAGGTAAAAACTGCTTCAGCTCGATGGTCTCGTCCGGCCAACCCAAGGTAGAGAAGGGCCAGAGGGCGGAGGAGAACCAGGTGTCCAGCACATCCGCATCGCGCCGCAAGGTTTTCCCACCGGCCTGCTGTTCGGCCTCCGCCTGGGTTTCGGCGACATAAACCATGCCGTCCTCGTCATACCAGGCCGGGATCTGATGCCCCCACCATAACTGTCGGGAGATACACCAATGTTGCAAGTTCTCCAGCCAATGCTCATAGGTATGCACCCAATTGGCGGGAACAAAACGGACCTCTCCCTGATGTACCACCCGCAGGGCCTCCTCCCCCATGGCTTCAGTATTGAGAAACCATTGATCCGACAACATGGGCTCGATCACCGCATGACTGCGATCGCCTCGGGGAATCATCAAAGTATGGGGTTTAACCTCTACCAGTAATTCTTGGTCTTTCAGATCGGCAAGAATCTGCTTCCGGGCAACGAAACGCTCCAGGCCACGATAGGCCTCGGGCACCTGATCATTCAAATGAGCATCGGGGGTCAGGATATTCAGAGGAACCAATCCATGCCGCTGTCCCGTCTGGTAATCGTTGAAATCATGGGCAGGGGTAATCTTGACGCACCCTGTCCCGAAGGCAGGATCCACACTGTCATCAGCAATGATGGGAATGGTGCGCAGCGTCAGAGGCAAGTGCAATTGCTGACCGATCAAGGATCGATAGCGTTCATCCTCGGGGTGAACCGCTACGGCCACATCGCCCAGCAGGGTTTCGGGGCGTGTGGTGGCGACCACCAGAGCCCCCGAGCCATTCACCAGAGGATAGCGAATATGCCACAAATGGCCCTGTTCCTCATGGGACTCCACCTCCAGATCTGAAACGGCCGTCTGCAGTACAGGATCCCAGTTGACCAGACGCTGGCCGCGATAAATCAGTCCTTCGCGATACAGCCGGACAAAGACTTTGGTCACGGCACGGCTGAGATTGTCATCCAGGGTGAAGCGTTCCCGCGTCCAATCGCAGGAACTGCCCATGCGGCGCATTTGGCGGGTGATGGTGGAGCCAGACTGCTCCTTCCACTCCCACACTTTTTCCAGAAATCCTGGACGTCCCAGCGTGCGCCGATCCTCTCCCTGGCTTTCCAGTTGTCGCTCCACCAGAATTTGAGTGGCAATCCCAGCATGATCCGTCCCCGCCTGCCACAACACATTGGCCCCGCGCATGCGCTGGTAGCGAATCAAGCAATCCATCAAGGTATGCTGAAAAGCATGACCCATGTGCAGGGTACCGGTCACATTGGGAGGGGGCAAAAGAATGCAATAGGCAGGAGCTGTCGGATCAAGGGATGGTTTAAAATCTCCCCGCTCCTCCCAAACAGTGTACCAGCGACTTTCTATGGCTTGAGGGTCGTAACTTTTAGCAAGGGTCATGAAACAGAATCCGCAATGAAATGAGTTCAGAAACGATGGTGCGACAGATTGTGAGTTGCCACTTCAAAACCGCGATGACGATAAAATTTAAACCGTTCGCGGGCATTCTGGGCGTCGCTTTCTTCGAGAGTGACGATTTCAGCCAGACGCGCAAAACGAGCGAAATAGGCGGGTTGATCCCCTCTCAGGTTGATGAGCAATTGGTGACTGCGGGGTTCGTGATCGTGAGCATCGATAACGATGGGAGTTTCTGCCACCAGAGGGTGGTCGGAACGACAGTGGGGCACAAATTCGGCCTTGGGGTGCGTCCAGAGGAGTTGGTCCAAATGCCCAGCCACTGCCTCATCCGGCACCCGCAGCCAAACCGACAAGCCCTGGGCCCATGCCTTGCAGGTCAACTGCACGGCCACAGGAACCTTGTCGTTCACATGGGTATAAAAATCAATGCGCGTCACCCCGCATCCTACCCCAGGGCGCGTTCAATCAAATAGCGGCAAAACAGCTTGACAGGTCGGCCGGTGGCCCCCTTTTCCTTGCCACTGCGCCAGGCCACTCCGGCGATATCGAGGTGCGCCCAGGAATACTTTTTGGTGAAGCGGGCCAAAAAGCTGGCTGCCGTAATGGTCCCTGCAGGACGTCCGGCAATATTGGCCATATCGGCAAAATTGCTCTTCAGACCCTCCTGGTATTCCTCCCACAAGGGCAATGGCCAAGCTCGGTCTCCAGAATAATCCCCTGCTGATTGAAGGGCCTGTCTCAGCTCATCATCATTCCCCATCAATCCCGCAGCCTCATGCCCCAAGGCGATCACGCATGCCCCAGTCAAAGTAGCCACATCGATGACCGCTTCGGGATTGAAGCGTTCCGCGTAAGTCAAAGCATCGCACAGAATCAGTCTGCCTTCGGCGTCCGTATTGAGAATCTCAATGGTTTGGCCAGAAAGGCTTTGTACCACATCCCCCGGACGGGTGGCCCCTCCCCCAGGCATATTTTCACAAGTGGGGACCAACACCACCAGATTGAGAGGAAGTTTCATTTCTGCCACGGCACGCATCGTCCCCAAAACACTGGCCGCACCACACATATCGAACTTCATCTCATCCATTTCAGGAGCCGGTTTGAGGGAAATTCCTCCCGTGTCAAAGGTAATCCCCTTGCCAACCAGGACCACAGGCTTTTTACGGTTCCCCGCCCCAGCGTATTCCATGATGATGAAACGCGGCGGTTGATGGCTGCCCGCCGACACGGCCAGTAATGCCCCCATGCCCAGTTTCTCCATGGCCTGGCGATCAAGTACCCGTACTTTGATATCCCATTCCTTGCCAAGGGATTGAGCTACATCTGCCAGATAGGTTGGTGTCACGAGGTTGGGCGGCAAGTTTCCCAAATCACGGGTCAGATCCATGCCGTTGGCGACGGCCTGAGCGCGGCCGATGATGGCTTGAGCCTCTTTGGGCGGAACTCCTGCCGGTGACAATAAGATGGTTTTTTTCCAGATAGAGACCGGCCGGGGTTCCTGGGTTTGCTTGGGGATGCGATAGCGTTGTTCGCGCAGGGTGAGTACCGTCTGCTCCAGCACCCAAGTCCCGTTGCGTCCCACCACTTCAAGTTCGGTGAGACACAGCAAAGCGTCCTTGGACCCCATCGTGTCCAGATTCTGCGCCACGGCGCGAACCATTGCACGATAGGTTGATTCCTTTACCCGTTGATCCTCACCCGTTTCCACCAGCAGAATACGTGGGGCGGTAATCCCCTGAAGCCCATGCAACAATAGGGTCTTCCCAGTTTCCGCAGGCAAGTCGCCGCATTTGAGCACTCGGCTCAGTTGTCCTTCGCACGCCTGATCCAGCGCTTGTGCACTGGCGGTCAGACAACGCCCTTGGGTAACAGGAATGACGACACAACCAGTTTTTGCCGTCTCTGGGCTGACAGCTTTGAGGGTAAATTCCACAGCGATTCTCCCGCAGTTCAAGGTGATCATTCAAACGGGAGATTATCGCGCCAAGCACGCTCCCAAGTCAAAAACGATTAGCTCTCCGCCTTTGTTCTGTTGCGTCGCCGCTCAAACCACCAGCGCCACGACCAAACGCGCTGGCGCTGCTGCAAGACTGCCCAGGCAATGACCAGAAAACACAGGTGAACCGGCCAAAGACCCACCCAGGGGGAGATTTTTCCTTGTACCACCCAGGCTTGCGCAATACTCATGGTGTTGTAATAGACCATATAGGACAATAGGGCAAAGATCATGTTGGTGGATCGCCCCCCCCGAACGTTAATATAGGACAAGGGCAAGGCAAATACCGCCAGTACCAGCAAACTGACAGGCAACCCAAGCCGCCAATGAAGTTCTCCCCACCCTTCAAGGGACGGGGTATGCAATAACTCGGCTACGGTCATGGACTTCACCGACAAAGCGCTGGCACTCACCCCCTTTTGATCGATCCGCAAACGGGCTTCTTTGAAATCCACCAGCTTATAATTCAAGGTACCGGGCTCACCTTCATAGCGACGCCCCTTCTGGAGCACTACGAAACGATCGCCATTGGGCTCAGTCGCCATGTACCCACTATCGGCCGCAATTACCCCCACCTGCTGACCCTGGACAGACTGAACAAAAACATTCGCTACTTTTTCCTTGCTTTGGGACAACGCATCCACAAAAAATACTTGATCCGACTGATGGGACTCGCGAAACACCCCAGGGGTGATTTGCGAAGTATCATCCTGGGTATCCAGTTGTTTTTGATATTGGAGCTTGTGCTCGATAGCCCAGGGAGAAATCACCAGACTCAATAGAGAAACCACCAGCGCCATGGGTAAGGCAAAGCGCAGGATGGGACCTACAAAACGGTTCAAACTGAGGCCGGAACTCTGCCATATGATCATTTCCGAATCTCGGTAGCACCGCGTGAGTACCATTAATAGTGCGGTGAATATGGCGGCGGAGATCAGGACTGGGAGATAAGTCAGCGCCCCAAACGCCAGCATTGCCATCACCGCTCCCCCAGAAAGGGTCCCTCCCGCCGCCATACCGAGCAGCTTCACCAGGCTCACAGTCAGCAGAATGGCCAACAATACCACCAGCGCCATCAAAGATGTGCGATTGAATTCTTTGCGAAGCATTCGACTGAACAGCATGAAAACCCTCACGTGAAGCGGGTCATTCTATCTCAACTCGCAGCACCTCAGATTCCCTTCAAGACCCAACGATTTCCATAGAGTGTGGTTTCGCGCTAGAATTCTCAGTCTTTGATGCTGATGATGAGGTTGCAGGATGGCTGTATTCCCCCCCGCCGACAGGGATAGCGACAAGCAGGAAACCCAGGAATGGCTCGATGCCCTTGACAGCGTACTGACTCAGGAGGGCGCGGAACGCGCCCATTACCTGCTCGAACGACTCATCGAAAAAGCACGGCGTTCCGGCGCCTTTCTCCCCTACAGCGCTAATACGGCCTATATCAATACCATCCCACCGTCCCTGGAAGTTCCCATGCCAGGAGATGCCGAAATGGAGCACCGGATTCGTTCCCTGATTCGCTGGAACGCTCTGGCCATGGTGGTGCGGGCCAATAAGGATAGTGGCGAACTGGGGGGGCACATTGCCAGTTTCCAATCGGCGGCCACGCTTTACGATGTGGGTTTCGATCATTTTTTCCGGGCGCCAAGCGCCGACCACGGAGGGGATCTCCTCTATACCCAGGGTCACTCGGCCCCAGGAATTTACGCCCGCGCCTTTCTTGAAGGACGCCTGAGCGAGGAACAACTGGCCAATTTCCGTCGTGAAGTAGACGGCAAAGGGCTCTCCAGTTACCCCCACCCCTGGCTCATGCCCGATTTCTGGCAAATGCCTACGGTTTCCATGGGATTGGGACCGCTGATGTCGATTTATCAAGCGCGCTTCATGAAATACCTGCAGAACCGAGGTCTTGCGCACACCGACGGACGTAAGGTGTGGGCTTTCATGGGTGACGGGGAGATGGATGAACCCGAATCTCTCGGTGCCATTTCCCTGGCCGTGCGAGAAAAGTTGGACAATCTGATTTTTGTGGTGAACTGCAATTTGCAACGACTGGATGGTCCGGTACGCGGCAATGGCAAGATCATTCAAGAATTGGAATCCGACTTCCGTGGAGCCGGCTGGAATGTCATCAAGGTCATCTGGGGCAGTCCGTGGGATGCGCTCATCGCCAAGGATCGCACCGGCCTTCTGCTGCAACGGATGATGGAAGCCGTAGATGGGGAATACCAAAGTTTCAAGGCCCATGACGGAGCCTATGTGCGCCAGCATTTCTTTGGCAAATATCCCGAACTGTTGCGCCTGGTGGCGAATATGTCGGATGACGAAATCTGGCATCTGTCCCGCGGCGGTCATGATGCCTTCAAGGTATACAATGCCTATCTCGCTGCCGTGAAACATACCGGACAACCCACGGTAATTCTGGCCAAAACCATCAAAGGTTATGGTATGGGCGAAGCGGGAGAAGGACAGAACATCACCCATCAACAGAAAAAAATGGGAGAAAGCGCTTTGAAGCAGTTTCGCAACCGCTTCAAAATCCCCATCGATGATGCGGTCATAGCGGAAGCCCCTTTTTACAGACCGGCCGACGATAGCCCTGAAATACAGTACCTCAAAGCACGTCGTGAAGCTTTGGGAGGTTACCTGCCCGTACGTCACAGCACCATCGCTCCCTTGGTCACGCCATCTCTGGAGTTTTTCGCTCCCTTGCTGGAAGCCAGCGGGGATCGAACCCTGTCTACCACCATGGCCTTTGTCCGCATTCTCACCCTTCTCACCCGTGACAAATCCCTCGGCCCACGGATAGTCCCCATCGTTCCCGACGAATCACGCACCTTCGGTATGGAAGGCATGTTCCGCAGCTTGGGCATCTATTCCTCCGTGGGGCAGTTGTATCAACCTCAGGATCACGATCAATTGATGTACTACCGCGAGGATGTCAACGGACAAATCCTGCAGGAAGGCATCAATGAAGCGGGGGCTTTTTCTTCGTGGATTGCTGCGGCCACTTCTTATTCCGCCCATGGTGTCAGTACCATCCCTTTCTACATCTTTTATTCCATGTTTGGCTTTCAGCGCATCGGCGATCTGGCTTGGGCGGCGGGAGATTTGCGCTGTCGCGGCTTTCTCATCGGCGGTACCGCTGGGCGCACCACATTGAACGGAGAAGGATTACAGCATCAGGATGGCCACAGCCAGGTTCATGCCTCCTTCATTCCCAATTGCATTTCCTACGATCCCACCTATGCCTACGAACTGGCGGTGATCATCGAGGATGGTATGCGGCGCATGTATGAAAAGCAGGAATGTGTGTTTTATTACATCACCACCATGAACGAGAACTATGCCCACCCCGCTCTTCCAGAGGGCGCGCGCGATGGCATTCTCAAGGGCATGTACCAACTCACCTCCGGCGCCAAAGACAAGGGACCGTGTGTTCAGTTAGTGGGCTCAGGAACCATTCTGCGTGAAGTGGAAGCTGCTGCCCAATTACTCGCAGCGGACTGGGGAGTTTCCAGCAATGTCTGGAGCGCCCCAAGTTTCAATGAACTGGCTCGGGAAGGGCAAGCCACACTGCGCTGGAATCGCCATCACCCGCAAGAAACTCCACGCCAAGCCTATGTTACCCAGTGTCTGGCTCCGACCAAAGGTCCAGTGATCGCCGCCAGCGACTATATCAAAACCTTCACTGAACAGATTCGCGCTTTTGTCCCGCGCCCCTATGTCACCCTCGGCACCGATGGCTTTGGCCGCTCTGATACCCGAGCCAAATTGCGTCATTTCTTTGAAGTCGACCGCTATTACATTGTTCAGGCGACATTACAGGCATTGGTTGATGATGGTACAGTGAACGTCAGTCAACTGGTGGCCGCCCAGAAAAAATATGGCCTGAATCCCGACAAACCCCTCCCCACCACGGTATAAGATTATGGCCCAGAAGAGCGGGATTTTTCTCCAAATCAAAGAACTGCTCTTCGGTCCGGCGCGTGACCCGTTTTCACAGGAAACGCGCCAGCACATCGCCCTGATGGCTTTTTTTGCCTGGGTGGGTTTGGGTGCCGATGGTCTGTCTTCATCGGCCTATGGTCCAGAAGAAGCCTTCAAAGCCTTGGGAACCCATACCCACCTCAGTCTATACCTGGCCTTGGCCACAGCCTTTACCGTCTTTCTCATTTCCACCGCCTATAACCAGGTTATTGAACTCTTCCCCACGGGCGGAGGCGGCTACAAGGTGGCCACCCAACTTATCGGTACCTACGCGGGCTTGATCAGCGGGGCCGCCTTGATCGTGGACTACGTTCTGACCATTGCCATCTCCGTGGCCAGTGGCGTGGATGCCGTGTTCAGTTCCCTGCCCAATGCCTGGCAAACCCATAAACTGACCACCGAACTGATATTGACCCTACTGCTGATTGGGCTCAACCTGCGCGGCATGAAGGAAAGCATCAAGATCCTGACACCGATTTTCATGGGCTTCGTCCTCACCCATATTCTGATCATTGTCTATGGCGTTGCTGCCCGTGGCAGTGAAATCCCCACTATTGTCAGCCAAACCCTGACGGAAACCAAAAATCTCGCAGGGCAAATGGGCTGGGTTTTCGTCGCTTCCCTGTTTCTTCGCGCCTATTCCCTGGGTGGAGGTACCTACACTGGGATCGAAGCAGTTTCCAACAATATCAATGTCCTCAAGGAACCCCGCGTGCATACCGGGAAACTGACCATGTTCTACATGGCACTTTCCCTCGCCTTCACAGCAGGCGGGATCATCCTGCTGTATCTGCTGTGGCAAGCGGTTCCCTCGGCCAATGGAGAGACGCTCAATGCCGTGGCTTTTCGTTCCGTGATTGCTTCCCTCGGGCTCAGTCCCACTCTGTCCTATGCCCTACTCACCCTCTTATTGGTGCTGGAAGGAGCCCTACTGTACGTCGCAGCCAATACGGGCTTGCTGGGCGGTCCGGCGGTCCTGGCCAACATGGCCAACGATGGCTGGGCACCGACCCAGTTCAGTTCCCTTTCCACCCGCCTAGTGACCAAATACGGCATTCTCATGATGGGATTTGCCGCCATTTTGATCCTGCTGTGGAGCGGCGGCGTAGTGGATCTACTGGCGGTGCTCTACAGCATCAATGTGTTTCTGACTTTCAGTCTTTCCTTACTGGGTCTGACTCTCTACTGGTGGAAGCATCGGGAACATCCCCAGTGGGGCATGCGTCTGGCGCTGTCCTTTACCGGACTGGTGGTTGCGGGAAGCATTCTGATCGTGACTCTGGTGGAGAAGTTTTTTGAAGGCGGTTGGATGACGGTCATGATCACCAGTGGAGTGATTGCCCTATGCCTGCTGATTCGCCAACATTATCGGGAAACGGGGGCGCAGATGGCCCGAGCCGATCAACTCCTGGCGAACATTCCCGTCACTTCTGTGGCCAATCCTCCTGCATTGGACCCCGAATCCCCGACGGCTGTGTTTCTCATCAGCCGATCCAAGGGATCTGGAATGCACACTATTCTGTGGGTTCAGCGGCTGTTCCCAAACATTTATCGGAATTTCATCTTTCTCAGCGTAGGCGCGGTGGACACCCAGAGTTTCGGTGGCGAAGGGTCGATGGAAGGGCTGAAGGAATCTGTCCACTCGGCGTGTGATTACTACGTCAATTTCTGCCATCAAAATGGCATTGCTGCCAAAGCCTACGAGGCCTTTGGCACTGACCGAGTGGCCGAACTCACCAAGTTGGCAGAACAAGTACACGACGCGTTTCCCAACTGCATTTTCTTTGCCAGCAAGTTGATCTTCGTGCACGACAACTGGTTAACCCGCATCCTGCACAATCAAACCGCCTTGCAAATGCAACGCATTCTCCATCTGCAGGGCATGACCATGGTGATTCTGCCCATGAAAGTAGACTAACTTGCGGCGAGGGGAGAGCCCGTATTGACTCTCCTCCCCCTGCATCATGATCTACCACCAATCAGTTAGGGCCACCGGGAGGAGTTGCTGGAACTGCCTGCCAAGGTTGTGCGCAGGTACGCACATAGGGGTAATACTTCTTGGATGATCCACAGTAAAACCAACTGTTGTTGGGTGCGGCTTGTGCTGGGGGAGCTTCCGGCGAAACCCTAGCCGTTCCTTGAGGAGAATAGACTGCAGGGGCTTGTTGGGCCACCACCACTGGCGGTGCTGCGTAGACTACGGGTGGCGCATAAGGATAATAGTAACGCGGATAATAGGGACTGGCGAGCTCCGCACCCACCATGGCACCCGTCGCCAAGCCCATCATACCCCAGCCCCACCCCCAGCCACGGTCGGCTCGAGCCGGTGTGCTGACCAGAACACAACTCATCAAAGTCGTGGCAGCCGCAAGACGAAAAATGTTTTTCATGGCACCTCCTGAATTCGTAAAATTTACGTGATTTTGAGAGCACGGCTAAAAAATAGTTCCGCACCTGCTAGAATTTCGAATTGTGACAAAATCATAGATAGAACGAATGAACATTTTTATCTCAAACTCCTCAACCCCAGCCACCAATCGGGGACTATGCTGGTTTCGTCGTGACTTGAGAATTGACGACCATGCGGCCCTCCACCATGCCCTGATACACCACCCAGCAGTACATGGGGTATTTGTTTTCGATACAGAAATTCTTGATGCGTTGCCTTCCAGAAAGGATCTCCGAGTCGAGTTCATCTGGTATGCGATTCAGGAACTGGCTGACGAATGGCGCCGCCATGGGGCTCATTTCACCGTGCTTCATGGTCGGGCGCGCGATGAAATTCCACGATTTGCCCAACACATCGGCGCCCACGCCGTTTATTGTAATCGTGATGATGAGCCCGCTGCTCAGCACCGGGATCATGCCGTCGCCCTCGCACTTCAGGCCATGGGAATTGACTTCCGGCAGTATAAAGATCAAGTGATCTTTGAAAGAGAGGAAGTGCTTTCTGCCAAAAATCGCCCTTATGGGGTCTTCACACCTTATCGCCATGCCTGGCTCAAAAAATTCACCCCTGCGGATTTACAGCCCCATGATACGAAGCCCTATTTGAACCGGTTGGCTCCAGGAGAAACGCGTCCCCTTCCACCCCTCTCTGCCCTGGGATTTGACACCACCGTATTAACAGAGTTGCCCATTCCCCTGGGCAGTTCAGGCGCCGCACGCTTGCTGGCAGATTTCTCTCAGCGCTTGCCGGCTTATGATCACGCCCGCAACTATCCGGCCGTAAAAGGTGTGTCGTACCTCTCAGCCCACTTGCGTTTCGGGACGCTTTCCATACGCCAGGTTGCCGCTTTGGCACATTCCATGACCGGCGCCGGTCCTGAGACTTTTTTGTCCGAATTGATCTGGCGCGATTTTTACCAGATGATTTTGTATCATCGCCCAGATTTGGCCCAAGGTCATGCCTATCAACCCCGCTTTGACACCTTGCCCTACCCTGGGTCAACTGCAGAGTACGAAGGCTGGTGTCAGGCACATACGGGTTATCCCCTAATCGATGCAGCAATGCGCCAACTGCAGCAAACTGGCTATATGCACAATCGTTTGCGCATGATCGCGGCTTCATTCTTAGTAAAAGACTTGCAGGTCGATTGGCGCTGGGGAGAACGCTATTTCGCTGACCATTTGCTCGATTATGATCTGGCTGCCAATAACGGAGGATGGCAATGGTGCGCTTCAACCGGTTGCGATGCTCAACCCTGGTTTCGTCTATTCAATCCCGTGACTCAATCAGAACGATTTGACCCAGAAGGAAAGTTTATTCGGCGTTATGTGCCGGAACTGGCCCACTGTCCGCTACGCTGGATTCATGCCCCTTGGCGCATGGCTGAACAGGAATGGCTGAAATATGCTGGCGCCTACTGGCCCCCCATGGTGGATCACGGGAGCGCCAGAATCAAAACCCTGGCCCTTTATGGCAGCACATCACCATCGGACAACTGAGTGACCAACAACTCCATCAACTGGCGCAGCAACTTCCCCGCATGTCCACCGTCTTCCTGAATCAACGCATCATAGATGGCATCGTGAGCACTGGCATAGATAGGCAATGTATCCATCAATCGATGGGCGACCAAATGCATCTGGGCCAACGTTTGCAGGTTATCCCAAGTATGCAAAAATAACCGATTGCCCGATTGTTCCACGATTCTCCGGTGAAAGATCATGGCTTGTCGGATATATCGAGGAACATCGCGCTCCTCCGCAGCCTGGTGCATTTCCCCAAGGGCCTGCTTCAGTTCCTCGAGCATGGGTGCTGGACAAGGACAAGCCAGCTCTGCCGAGCGCGCTTCAAGAATGGCGCGCAAGGCATAAGATTCGGCGATTTCTGTGGCATTGGGGGACCGTACTCGGGTGCCGCGATAGCGAATGGATTCCACCGCTCCCATGGCTTCGAGCTCGCGCAAGGCTTCCCGCACAGGACTCTGACTGACCTGAAATTCGTCAGCCAAATCAAGTTCAATCAAGCGATGACCCGCAGGATAGATGCCGCGCAAAATACGCTGCAACAAGGTATCGCGAATCTGATCGCGCATACAACGTCGCTGAAATGGAATCTCTGTGAGTGTCATGATGAAGATGGTGCGGCATGTACGGGAGACCAGCCTCCCCCCAACGCCTTGATCATAATGATGCTGCTGTTCACTTGGCGCAACCGCAAAGTCAACGCCGACACATGGGAAGAAAGGGCAACCCGTTGAGCCTGAAGCACTTCCAACTGATTGGCCAGGCCCACCTGATAACGCAACTGGGCTTGATGGAATGCCGTATCCGCCGCCTCACTGGCAGCATGGGCCGAGGCATATTCCAGTTCTAGTTCATGCATCGCCGTCAATTGGTCTTCCACTTCCTTCCATGCAGTCAACACCGTATTCCGATATTGGGCCACACTTTCGTCCCACTGGGCCCGCGCCTGATCGCTCAACGCTTGACGCAGTCCCCCATCAAACAACGGTAAGGCCGCACCTGGCCCGACTGACCAGACACGATTCGGCGCAGAAATCAGGGGCCCATACCCCGTGTTGCCATAGCCGAAAGCACCGGTCAAACTGAACACCGGAAAAAATGCCGCCCGCGCCACTCCAATATTGGCATTGGCAGCCATCACCCGCTGTTCGGCAGCAGCAATGTCAGGCCGCCGTTCGAGCAAGGTGGAAGGCAGGTTCGGTGCGGGCGCCAAGGGAGACACCGCGAAACCGTGCGCGGGAGCAATGCGGAAATCATCAGGGCTGGCACCCACCAGCAAAGCCACGGCGTGTTCCATCTGCTGACGCTGGAGTTGCAACTCATGGACCTGCTGTCGTGCGGTTTGCCAGTTCAGATCGGCCACCGCCGTATCGGTCGTTGTCGCTTCACCGCCTGAAAACATCGTCTGTGTCAACTCCCGATTGGCTTGCCAACTGGAGACCCAAGCGTCCGTTTCTTCGATGGTGGCATCCAAAGCACGCACAGTTTGGTAGTCCACGGCAATTTCTGCTTGAATCGACAGGTTCAAGGCCGCCATATCGGCTTCACTGGCCAATGCCTGAGCTTCGCTGGCTTGAGTGGCATTGCGCAGAGCTCCCCACAGATCCAGTTCATAATTGAGATCAAGGCCCACCAAATTGGTCTGGTAGGAAGGATAATTCTTCACCGGAAATATCGACGTATGTTGCGAAATCTTGGAAATATCATGACTCGCGGTGGCATTCACACTGGGCATCAGAGCCGATCCCTGGGCACGCGCCAGGGCCCGTGCCTGCTCTACTCTGGCCTGGGCCGCGCGGAGATTTTGATTGGCTTGAGTGGCCGCGTTTTCCAATCCATCCAGCACCGAATCATGCCAGCCCTGCCACCATTCCGGACGGGGTCCCTGAGCATCGAAGGGTGCCCATGGCCCCGATTCCTGGTAACGAGATGCCGGAGAGGTGGACGGACGCTCGTAGGTAGGCGCCAGGGAACACCCTGCCAGACAACAGGACAGCACCCCCCAGACCAGACCTCGGTTCATGGTTTTTTTCCCGCAGTCTGCCCATGAATATGGGGCACCACAGGCTGCCCTTCGGTCAGGGAATCGGGGGGACTGACAACAATCGCCTCAGCCGTGGTCAAACCTTCCAGAATTTCCAGCTGACTTCCCATATCACGCCCGATCTGAACTTTTGCCAGATGTACCTTCTGTTGACCATCCACCACCGCCACCTGCGTTCCTTGGGCGCGGAAAATAAGGGCGTTGGAAGGAACCGATACGACACCGTGGCGGGCAGCTTGAGGAAAATGAGCCTCTATATAGCTTCCCGGCAGAAGTTGTCCCTGAGGGTTGTCCAACTGTAATTCCACCAATTGCGTGTGACTGGATGGATCCACTGCATGGGCGGTCTGGGTGAGCACTGCTGTCCAGCTCTTGGCGGCTTTCCCTGACAAATCAAAGTGAACAGTCAATCCTTCGTGCAGCAACCCAGCTTCACTTTCGGGCACGGAAACATAAGCCCGCAACTTATGGGTAGCAGCCAGATGAAATAGCTCCTGTGCCCGTCCATTGGACGAACCGCTATCGATCATGGTCCCGACATCCACATTGCGTGCCGTGATGATGCCCGCCACTGGCGCTTCAATACGCTTGTACACATCCAATTGATGCAGTCGCTCCAGATTTGCCTTGGCCGATGCGACGGCCGCTTCCTTGGCAGCGGCATCGTACTGTTTGTTGTCCACATCCTGAGGCGATACCGTATGGGTGGGCAATAAATCACGATAACGCTGGGCAGTGAGGGAAGCCAATCGAGCGTTGGCTTGAGCCGTATCCAGATCGGCTTGTGCTTGAATTTCCTGCTGGTCGATTTCGGGGGTGCTGATTTCGGCAATCAACTGTCCCTGCTTGACGGGTTGCCCAATGTCCACCAACCAACGCTTGAGGTAACCCGAGGTATGCGCATAAATCGGGGTTTCAGTCCAGGCCTGCAGTTGTCCGGGCAAAACCAGATCAGGGACTTTGGACTCGGCCAGAGGATGAACGGTTTCTACTTGAATCTGTGCTTCGAGGCGCGAATTTTCTTCCAAAGCCGCATGGGCTTCATGACGGGTAAAAATTCCCCACCCAGCACTCACTAAGGCCAGCAACAACGCCAACACAATCCAACCATTTTTTGAGGATAACGAGGTATTCATCATGAAGTCCTTAAGGAACCAACCGGTCTTCTAACAATTGCAAACAGCACGGGCACAAGAAACAAGGTAGCACTGGTCGCAAACAGCAACCCGCCTATCACGGCACGTCCCAGAGGCGCATTCTGTTCCCCCCCCTCTCCCAGCCCCAGAGCCATGGGTGCCATACCGATGATCATGGCCAAGGCTGTCATCAACACCGGACGCAAGCGGGTACTCCCCGCTTCCAAAGCTGCGGCTAACGGTGACACCCCTTGCTGTAACCGTTCTCGGGCAAAGCTCACCACCAAAATACTATTGGCAGATCCGACACCCATGCTCAAGATCGCCCCCGTCAAGGCGGGCACACTGAGGGTGGTATGGGTCAAAAACAAGGACCAGACAATTCCAGCCAAGGCCGCAGGCAAAGCACCGATAATCAGCAAAGGATCGATCCATGACTGGAAGTTCACCACAATCAGTAGGTAAACCAGAACGATAGCGCCGAGAATGCCCCATTGCAGGCTGCTAAACGACTTTTCCATCGTATCCACCTGACCGCGCAGAATGACCTTGCTTCCCTTGGGAAGCTCCTTTTCATTGGCGTGAACGATGCGTTGAATCTGTTTCGCCACCGTGCCCAGATCGGTTCCCTGAACTGCCCCAAAGATATCGATGGCAGGTTTGACATTGTAATGACTGACCACAGCAGGTCCTGCGCTGTGACTGAAGGAAGCCAAATTGGCAAGAATTTGCGGAGGAGTCGTGCCGTTGTGGACAGTAATCGGCAACTGCCCCAGATCTTCCACGGTCTGCAAGCGATACTGCGGCACCTGACTGGAAACATTATACTGGACCCCATTCTGGGGATTGACCCAAAAGCTGGGGGAGGTTTGAAAACTTCCAGACAGGGAAGTCAACATATTACTGGCCACATCCTGTTCCGAATACCCCAAAATTTGTGCCTTGTCCCGGTTGACCTTGACTTCCAGTTGGGGATAATCAAAAGGCTGCTGAATCCGCAAGTCCACCGCGCCGGGGATGCTTTTGAGCTGCGCCAGCAAATGGTTGGCAAACAGCCGGTTGGCCGGTAGGTTGTTGCCGGAAATCTGAATATCCAGTGGAGCAGGCAAACCAAAATTGAGAATCTGGCTGACAATGTCGGCAGGAAGGAAGGCAAAGGACACTGCGGGGAAGTCGGCTTTCAGGGTGCGCCGTAACTCTGCGACCACTGTAGCCGTGGGACGATGGTCATCCGCCAGGGTAATATAAACGTCCGCATCGCCTGGGCCAATGGGCGCAGAAGTGCTGTAGGAAAGGTTGATCCCGCTATAAGGAAGGCCGACCACATCCACCATATTATTCAATTCATGAGCGGGCAAATGGCGCCGGATATCACTTTCCACATTATCACACAGGGCTGTGGTGTCCTCGATGCGCGTTCCGCTGGGAGCACGCACATGAAGTTTGATCTGACCCGCATCGACCTCGGGGAAAAAGTTCTCTCCCAACCAAGGATATAACACAAAGGAAAGAGCAATAAATACATAAAAGCCCAATGCGAATCGCCGTGGACGCTGCAGCAGGCGTTCGAGGGTCCCGTGATAATGATCGCGCAAACGGTCAAACCCTTTCTCAAACCATTGCTGCAAATATCCTCCCCAATGGGATGCCTTCTTCACGGCGCCATGGGGCTGCAACCAGTAATGGGCCAGGGTGGGAACCAGAGTCCGCGACAAGATCCACGACGCCAACATCGCAAAGACCACGGCCTCAGCCAAGGGAACAAACAGATAGTGGGCCACACCCGTGAGCAAAAACATGGGGATAAAAACGATACAAATGGCCAATGTGGACACCAGAGAGGGCATGGCAATCTGCCGTGCACCGTCAAGAATTGCAGTTTCCGTGTCCTTGCCCTGCTCCAGATGCCAGTTGATATTCTCAATGGCCACGGTGGCATCATCCACCAAAATCCCCACGGCCAGGGCCAATCCCCCCAGGGTCATGATATTGATGGTTTCCCCGAGAGCTGCCAACACGGATAGGGAAGCCAATACAGAGAGGGGAATGGATACTGTAATGATGAGCGTACTGCGCCAGGATCCAAGAAACAGCAAAATCATCAACCCTGTCAAGGCGGCGGCAATCAACCCCTCGCGAATCACTCCATCAACAGCCGCATTGACGAATAGGGACTGATCGCCCACCGCATGCAGATGCATTCCGTCAGGCATATCCGCCCGCACGGAAGGCAACAGCGATTTGATGCTACTGATGATGTTAAGGGTCGATGCCGAACCCGTCTTGAGAACGCTCATCAGTACGGCGCGTCGTCCATCCACCCGCACCACATTGGTTTGCGGTGGCGCACCATCGTACACGTGGGCCACATCGCGCACATGAATCACCGCTCCTGATGCGCTGCGCAGGGGAATATCATTGAGGGCATCGAGACGATCAAAACTGGCATTGAGTTTGATGAAGTATTCCAAATGGCCAATTTTCTGGGTGCCTGCCGGAACGATCAGATTCTGTGTAGCCAGGGCCTGTGTCACGTCATTGGCCGAAATTCCATAGGTGCGCAAAGCTTCCGGCTCCAGATCCACCTGTACCTGACGCATCTGTCCGCCATAGGGATAAGGCAATGAGGCCCCGGCCACCGTAGCCAACTGGGTTCGGATGAAATTATTCCCAAAGTCAAACAGTTGGGCCTCAGTCATGCGCGGACTATCCAGCGCCAACTGAATCACCGGCACACTGGAGGCGTTGTACGCCAAAATGAAGGGCGGGGTCATTCCTGGCGGCATCTGGCGCAACAACGTCTGGGAAATGGAAGTAATCTGGGCTACAGCCAGATCTTCATTGACCCGTGGCTGAAAGAAATATTTCACCACGGAGATCCCATTTAAGGACTGGGACTCGATGTGCTCGATGTCATTGACGGTGGTCGTAGCCACCCGCTCGGTGAACGACGTGATGTGGTCGGCCATATCCTGAGGGGGCATCCCAGAATAATTCCATACCACGGACACCACCGGAATATTGATATTCGGCAGAATGTCCGTGGGGGTCTTCTGGATACTGAAGACCCCGAGGATGACGATCAACAGCGCCATCACCAGAAAGGTGTGGGGACGCTGCAAGGCAAGTTTAACAATCCACATAGTCAGGGGGTGAAAATAATATTTGGCAGATTATCTATTATCGATAATATAAAATCAAGGGAAACAGACAGACGTTGTCCGGCACCATATTGCTTCGCCGCCTTGACCGCTTGGTGGGCGCTCCTCCCCGGCCGGAATCCATAACTCGATTCAGAGAAGTCCGCCTCGAAGATCGGTGAGAGCACTTGATGGCGAGGGGATGTAACTCCCCGCCAACAGCTTGACCTTGATCGTCGGCCAGTGTTGCTTGAGGTGATCCTTGAACTCGGCGACGCCAATGCCATCGACGCCGGCGGCTCCTTTGTTCTCGGCACCCACGCAGATCTCCCCGGGTATGACGCACCCACCTTCACGCTTATGCCTGCCGGATTTGCGTCACGGCGTTCCGTACAAGTTTCGGGCTTCGACGATATTGGCCGCCTCACCCCGCCGTGCCGCCTCGTATCCGCTTCCTGTTCGTCAGGCCAGCGCTTTGCCTTCGGCTTCCTCCAGATTTCCAGTCGCCCAGAACACCCTTGCCGTTCGGCTAACTCTTCCCCTTGCCGGGCGAGTAGAGGACTTTCGCCTCCAAGTAAGTGCGCCCTGCCGGGCGCACCAAAAAAACGCCACCCGTAGGTGGCGTGTTAAACCGAGATTGCTCTCAGATCTGAAGTCGTCAGAAACCGTAGGACACCCCCAGCTCGTCCTCACGCATGGACAGATTGGCATTTCCCCCGCCAAATCCAGTCGGAATCGAGGTAGAACCATTCACATTGTTGGCAAAGGCGTGCATGTAAGATACCGTCAGCTCAGCCTTGTTGGGCAGGATGTAAGTGGCGCCCAAAGTGGCATGGTTCTGCACAATTCCTGGAGCCAGGATGTTAAAGAAAGTCTGATTGGCGGCAATGGGTTGGGTGTTGTAATTGAATCCCGCACGCAGAGTCAACTTGGAATTCATCACATGGCTCACCCCCAGCTTGATGACATTGATGTCGCTCCAGCCAAATCCTGTACCGTTGCCGGCCCCCAACAATTGGGATGCGGATGGCGGAAAATATAGTGGATTACTGACCGAAGAAACACCACTGTACAGAATGCGCTCCACATCCATGGCCACCGTGGTGGTCTGGGTGGCTTTGAAGGCCATTCCCACCCCGTAATTGGCGGGAATATCAAAGCTGCCACTGTTGGCGAACAAGCCACTATAGTTATTGAAACTGCCCATCCAGGTTTTGGTCTGGTAAGTAGCCCCTAAGGTCAGTTGCGAACTCATCTGTCCGGTCCAGCCTATTCTCAATCCGTAACCCGTACTGGAATCCGTCCCGTTATTTGTCAGATTCCCCGCGCTGGACGAAATTCCTGCAAAGGGTTGCAACCCGTTATCGTTAAAGGTTTGATAGGCCAGGTTAAGGGAGATCCCCACGGAATTGGTGGCATTCAGTTTGGTGGAGAAAGTGGGGGAGACAAATAACTGTGCCATGTTGATTCCGGCATTACCCAACTGCCCCGTACGAGAAAAACTTTGGAATGGGTTGCTGCCATAATTGGTATTCATCCCGCCATTTCCGAAAATCGATACCCCCACCGAACTGTCGTTGGTCACCATGCGGTTATAGCCAAAATCGGGAATGAAGAAATTCTGCGAACTGTTGCCATCGTAGTAGCCATTGGCCCCAGCGCCATTGCCGGTGATGGTGCTGTCGCGATTGGGACGAAACCACTCCATGCCAATGTCGGTACGATCCCCTACCCACACCATACCCGCAGGATTGGCAGCGGCGGCCAAAGCGTCCTGGGGCAACGCTATGCCCACACCTCCCATCCCCACGGATTTTTCGCCGTAGCCAATGGCAAAATAGCCATTGGTTGCGTGGGCCAAAGGTGTGACCAAACACCCTACTGCCAGCACCGCCAGCCAAGATTTGCGATGAATCATACCTCCCCCTTTATCATTTATTATGAATAAAATCTGCCGTCAGGCTGCCCCACAAATCCCACACACCATCTTCAAATAAAAAGACAAATATCTGTTTCTCCAGCAAAATCAAGAAAGGTGGTCGCACCCCCAAATTCGATGTTATCGATGAATTCGCTCTTATCAAAATCAAACAGGTCGACAGTCATCTGACACGCCACAAACTTCACATCCGCCTCCTGGCACAGGCTGCGCAACTCTTCCAGAGAAGCCACTCCTTTTTTCTTGAGCTTGTCCTTCATCATCATGGTGGCCATGGATTCCATACCGGGCAACATCTGAACCATGACAGGCATAGGGATGGGCATGGGCATGGCCGGATTCCCCAACGGACTGATCTTCACGTCAGACAAATCCTTACGTAATAGTTGCAACCCATAGAAAGTAAAGAATATCTGGACATCAAAGCCGAGTGCTGCTGCGGTCGAGGCCAGAATGAACGGAGGGTACGCCATGTCCAGCGTGCCTTTGGTGGCTATGATGGCCATTTTTTTCATGGGGATCCTTATTTCTTCTTCAGGAAAAATGTATATTCGCCGCCCGCCTCTTCCGTGGAAACCAATTCATTGCCGGTCTGATTGGAAAATGCCTGCATATCCTTGACCGAACCACAATCCGTCGAAATGACTTTCAAAATCTGACCGGACGTCATGTCCGTCAGAGATTTCTTCGTTTTCAGGATGGGCAAAGGACAATTCATACCGCGGGCATCCAGTTCTTTATCGACTTGCATGGTGAACTCTCCTCTTGTTGAACTTGATTTCACGGTTTGAGTCGTGAACAAGCTGTCATTAAAGCTAAATATTTGCACTTCAGTCTATCGCCAGTTTGGGGGATACCGTATAACCCCTTTGGGCTACGCTGACTCTTCCGATTTACCCCATTGGAAAAAAAGTTGTGCTATCCTGAATTGATAAAATACCGATGATTTAATTTCGGAAAAAGTCGTTTATAACGACAAGATAGGTCCCGGACAAGGAGAATGCTTTGACCAACCCCCTGTGCCAAGACAGAGAGGAAACAGCGTTACACGCACCAGAAGCCCTGGATAAAACCGTACTTCTCATAGAGCCCGATAAGACACTGGAATCTCTTCTGGATGGCTTCCTCGAGACTATTATACGTACTACCGGGGCTCGTGCAGGGGCAGTCCGTCTGTTTTCCATTTCGGGAAATTCCCTGATTTTGGGCGCCAGTCGGGGACTGGCCCAGGACACTCTGGATCTGGAATCGTGTCGCCCCCTCGACTGCGGCATTTGCGGTCAGAGCCTTAAAGATGGCCAATTACACCACGCCTCCACAAATTTTTGCGCCAAACTCCACACCTCCTCCCCATTTTTTCGTGAGGAATGCAGCCAGTTGATCGCTCTACCCTTGCACTATCGTGGTCATCAACTCGGTATGTTCACCCTCTTTCTGGATAAAGATCCTGTCATGGGAGAGGCCTTGCGCCCACTCCTGGTTCTCTTTGCCGAAATGATTGGTTTGGCCGTGGAAAACAGCCGCTTATCCCAAGACAACCAACGGATCAAACTGATGGCAGAACGCCAGGCCATTGCCAATGAAATCCATGACAGCCTCTCGCAAAGCTTGTTCTACGGACGCTTGCGCATGAGCGCACTTGCCGAAGCGCTGCGCACCAAAGATGAGGCATTGACAGACCAGTGCCTGGAAGACATCGGGGAAGCTTTGGATTCAGGGCAAAAATCCGTGCGCGAACTCATTGCCCATTTTCGCAGCCCCATGGACCCTCTCGGGTTACACCATGCCCTGCAAATGCTGCTCGATGGGCTCAAATCCCGTTCGAGCATCATTTTTGAATATCAGCACCCGCGATGTCAGCAAGATCTGAGTCTGGAACAAGAAATGCAGATTTTTCATATTCTCCGCGAATGTCTGAATAATCTGGTGCTACACTCTCAGTGCACCCACGCCAGTGTCACCATCACTGAAGATACGGCAGGGTTGACTTTCGAAGTCACCGACAATGGCGTGGGTCTGGATTCCCTCCAGTCTCCTGTGGGTCACTATGGGCTGACTATCATGCAGGAACGGGCCAGACGCATCGGTGCCAAGATTTTTTTTCATAGTGCTCAGGGTGTAGGCACTCAAGTTCGTCTATTTCTTCCCCGCGTCGCTTCCTTACAGGAATAATCATGTCTACTCTCGCCCCTGCCATTGACCCGCTGCGCATTGCTCTGGTGGATGATCACAGTCTCTGCCGACGCGGTCTGACTGAACTTCTGACCAACCGTTATGGTATGGAAGTGGTGGGGGCCACAGATAACCACATGGAGTTGGACCAAATCCTGAACACCTTGCATCCCACACTGCTGGTGATGGATCTGCGCATGGACCCTTACAGCGGCATTCAGATTATGGAAAAGATCCGCGCCAACGGACATCAGGTTCCCGTCATCATACTGACCATGAGCGATGCCGAATCCGATTTGGCTGCCGCCCTGCGGGCGGGAGTGCGCGGCTATCTGCTCAAGGACATGTCTCCCGATGACGTGGTGGATGGCATTCGCCGGGTTGCGGCGGGTGAAATGGTGGTAGCCCCTTCCATGACGATGAAAATGATTGGGATTTTACAACGCGGAAACACTCGTGAGGATTATCAGAATTCCCTCAAATTACTGACCGAACGAGAGCATGAAATCCTTGGACTGCTGGCCCAAGGCAGTACCAACAAAGTTATTGCGCGCGCCTTGGGTATCAGCAACGACACCGTTAAGCAGCATGTGCGCCATATCCTCAATAAACTGAATCTCACGTCCCGGGTCGAAGCGGCAGTGCTGTTTGCGGTAGAACGAAAAAATCAGGGTCGAGCTGTCAATTCCTGAGTACGCAATCCGAGATTCTCTCCCAGAAGTCGTTCAAATGCCTGCCGAGCTGGGCTGGGCGGACGTCCTCGCAAGGTAATCTTGCTCAAGGGTCGCAGCAGTTCTTCTCCTGTCCAGGGAAGTTGTTGTAACTCTCCACGACTCAGGTAAGGCGCCGCCATGATGGCGGGGACCATCGCCACCCCTGCCCCTGCAACAACCATCTGTACGGCAGCCTGATTGCTTTCCACCACCACTCGATGAGCGGGAGTCAAGCCTTTACGAGCCAGGTACCCTGCCACCACCAATCCTGTTCCCGACCCTTCCTCGCGCAATATCCAGCGACAATGCTCTACCATCAAGCCATGACCGGCAAGGTGCGCTGCGGCAACTAACACCAAGGGTTCATTGCGCCACAACCGACAGTCCAGTCGCTCATCTGCCACAGGACCTTCCACCAATGCCACTTCCACCTCTCCTTCCAGGACCTGATGGGCCATGGTCTGGGTATTGCCGCTACTGACCCTGACCTCAAGATCTGGATACAGCTCAAGAAAGTGTGTCAAATCCTGGGCCAACCAGTACGCGGCAATCGTAGTACTGGCCCCAATGGTCAGGCGCCCCTTACGCAAGCCCCGACGTGCCGCCAGGTCTTCCAATGCTGCCTGCTCCAGAGTGAAGATGGATCGGGCGTGGGCGAAAAGGGCCTCCCCTGCCGGAGTCAACTTCACCTGCCGTGACGTCCGCTCCAGCAGGGAAATCCCCAAGACATCCTCAAGATTACCCACCGCCTTAGAAACTGCGGGTTGGGTGAGATGCAGCTGTTCTGCCGCCAGGGTAAAACTGCCCTGGCGGGCAACCTCAGTAAATGCACGAAGATGATGAAAGTTTATATTCATGAATATTATTCATTCTAACATGATAATTATCAATTTGAGTTATGTATAAGACCGTGTCAAAGTGTAGTCAATCATTTTTACCGAGTCACCGCTCAAACGGAGCATAACGCCATGCACCCCTCCCCGAAAAATATCTGGCTTACCCGCAGCCCAGGGTTACTCCTCGCCGGGATTGGCAGTCTGGCCATCATGTGGGTGTCCAATCTGCCACAGGTCACCAAAACCGGATTGAGTTCCCTGACCCTGGCCATCGTGATGGGCATGATCATTGGCAATACACTATTTTCCAAAGTGGGAGCCCAATGCGGACCCGGAGTTGATTTCTCACGAAGTACCCTCTTGCGACTGGGGGTCATTCTGTATGGCTTTCGCATCACATTTCTCCAGATTGCCAGCGTCGGCTGGCATGGCGCACTGCTGGATATCTTCATGATTGCCCTCACCTTTGGACTGACCCTGGTGGTAGGAATCTACTGGTTAAAAATGGATAAAGAAACCGTGATCCTGATCGGTGCAGGCAGTTCGATTTGCGGCGCTGCTGCCGTTCTGGCCACCGAACCCGTGGTCCGAAGCCATGCGCACAAAGTATCTGTGGCCGTGGCCACCGTGGTCGTCTTCGGTACCCTTTCCATGTTTCTCTACCCGCTCCTTTATCCCTATCTGGGATTCAATGAAGGGGCTTATGGCTTGTACGTCGGCTCCACCATCCATGAAGTGGCCCAAGTGGTTGCTGCCGCCAAAGCCGTGAGCGATCAGGCTGCCAGCAACGCGGTGATTGAAAAAATGCTGCGGGTGATGATGCTTTCTCCATTTTTGATCCTGTTATCCCTCGGCATGAGCCGCCACACGCGTCATCATCATGAAGATGGTGCCCACGAGGGTCAACATAAACCCAAAGTGGTTATCCCCTGGTTCGCCGTATGGTTTATCGTGGCCAGCGGATTCAATAGCCTCGACTGGATTCCCAAAGCCGCACTCCAAGTGCTGTTGCAATTCGATCTGTTTCTTCTGACCACAGCCATGTTTGCTCTGGGATTACGGACCTCGGCGGGATCAATCAAGCAAGCAGGGGTCAAACCGCTGATTTTGGCGGGGGTTCTGTTCCTCTTCCTAACAACGGGCGGTTACTGGTTGAATCGTCTGGTTGGGGCTGCCTGAGGAGAATCACGGCATCACGGCAACCTGCACATTCAGGGACAATAGATCGGCAATAATTGGCCGTTCAAGCGAATCTCTGTCGCCGACAGGTGGGTATTGAAAGCCAGAGCCTCTACCCCCTGCGCCAAAGCATGACGCAATTTGGCCCCATAGGCAGGATCGATCTCATCGGCGGGACAAACTTCCACGATATCCGCGCGCTGCACACAGAACACCAGCACTCCCCGCGATCCTTGGTGAACACAATCAATGAGCTCTTCTAGATGCTTGAGCGCACGCTGGCTGGGAGCGTCTGGAAAGATTCCCCGACCCAACCCTCCAAGGCTCGTGGTCACGCTCTTGACTTCCACAAAGCAATCCGCAGACCCAGGAGCCTGAAGTAACCAATCGATGCGACTTTTCTGCCGACCGTAGGGAACTTCCGGCCGTCTCTGGGGATAGTCCGCCAAACGGCTGATCCAACCCTGGCTCAGGGCCTCACCCACCAAGGCATTGGCGCGCTGAGTATTGACACCTACCCAAACTTCACCCACCTGCAACTGCTCCACGGTGAATTTGCAGCGCCGTGCCGGATCACTGGACCGACTGAGACGTGCCCGTTGACCCGGCATCAAACAACCCAACAAACTGCCGGTATTGGGGACATGAGCCACCACGGTTCCTTCATCAGGAACATCGATGTCAGCCAAAAATCGTTGATATCGACGCTGCAATACGCCCTCGATCAGGGGCTCTGGGTAAAACATCAGGGAAGATCGAATAGAAGAAATTCGGCTTCGTGAGCAGAGGCCAAAGCAATTTTATCCACATCGGCGATACGCAATCCATCCCCTTCACGCAACAAATGCCCATTGACCACCATTTCTCCGGTGGCAACATGCAAATAGCCTTTACGTTCATGAGCAAATACGTATTGCAACGCATCATCCTCTCCTAAGATAGATGCGTAGATCACCACATCCTGATGAAGCGTAAGAGATCCTTCTCGACCATCGGGAGAAACAATGGGGCAAAGCTTGCCCTTTTTGTCGTCACGGGAATAATGTTTCTGTTCGTATTCAGGAGTCAGATTGTGCTGATCTGGCAAGATCCAGATTTGCAACAGATGCACGGGCACCGTCTGAGACGGATTGAATTCACTGTGGGTAATACCGCTGCCCGCAGACATGCGCTGCACATCTCCGTTATCAATGACCGAACCGTTCCCCATGCTGTCTTGATGTTCCAGACTTCCATGGAGGAGATAGGTGACAATCTCCATATCACGGTGAGGATGTGTGCCGAAACCCATTCCCGGAGCAATGCGATCATCGTTGAGCACCCGCAACCGGCTGTAATGCATGTGCTTGGGATCGTGATAATCGGCAAATGAAAAAGAATGGTAGGACTCTAACCAGCCGTGAGAGGCATATCCTCGATCTTTGGAACGGCGTAATGCCAACATGATTTGACTCCTCTAAAGTCGGCGATTGACCCCATCCTTAAAATGGGCCATTGCCATACCATACACCATGGAGTCATAGGGTCAAAATCTCAAGATGAAGTTCCCGAATTTCAAAAAAAATCATATCTGGGACGATTGGGCTTGGACAGGAAGTAGGGCATCGAGCCACTCCACCCAATGACGCACAGGAGTTTCTTCATCCCGCGCCAAATGCAACTGACAACCGATATTTGCCGTCAAAATCACGGTCGGGCTGCCTTTTTTAAGAGCTGCTAACTTATTGGTTTTCAATTGCTGTGCCAACTGTGATTGAAGAAGGGAATAGGTTCCGGCCGAGCCGCAACATAAGTGACTGTCCGCCACGGCCGTCAATTCTGCCCCCGTAGCTCGCAGCAATTGCTCGATACCCCCGCGCAGACGCAACCCATGCTGCAACGAACAAGGGGAATGGAAGGCGACCTTACCGGAAAAACCCTGATGATCCAATCCCCAACTCTGCAGGGTAAGCCTCTGTTCATCGAGGGTTACACCAATTTCCTCCAGAAGCACTTCAGAAATATCACGCACCAGATCTGTCACTCGTTGAGCGCGCATACGATACTGTTCATCGTGACGCAATGCGTAACCATACTCCTTCAACTCTGCACCACAACCGGAAGCCGTACTGATGATCGCCTCGATCCCTTGCTCAATCGACGGCCACCAGGCATCGATATTGCGGCGCATAGCGGCCAATGCTCGCTCCTCATCTCCCAAATGGTGGCTGAGGGCTCCGCAACACCCGGCGGCAGGCACGGTGATCGTAGAAATACCCAACCGATCCAGCAACCGTTGTGCGGCGCCCTGGGTATCCGGGGTCAATACAGGTTGCACGCAACCCTGCAGAAATACCACCTTGCGCTTATGTCGCCTCGTGGGGAGAGGACCACTGGCGCGAAATGCAGGAACTGCAGAGCGAAGTGCCGCAGGCAGCAAAGGCCGAGCCACACGACCGATCGCTACGAGGGTTCGCATCAGACCTGTCTGGGGTAAGAGGGTCTTCAATAAATAACGGTAGACCCGCTGCGAAGGGGGCCGATGGGCGGATTTTTCCAGAATGGTTCGCCCTACTCCCAATAACCGCCCGTACTCCACCCCAGAAGGACAAGTGGATTCGCATGCACGGCAAGTCAGACATCGATCCAGATGGGTCAACGATTCAGTCCCTTGGGATTGCCCTTCCATCATGGCTTTGATGAGATAAATTCTTCCCCGTGGACTGTCACGTTCATCCCCCAATAGTTGATAGGTGGGGCAAGTGGCGAGACAAAATCCGCAGTGCACACAAGCACGCAGGATACCTTCGACCGCAGCGGCTTCTGGGCTGGCACGAAGAGTATCATTCAGATGGGTTTCCATGGATGGCCTGTTGATGTTACAGAAATCCCGGTAATCCTGGGTTCAGAATTCCTGCCGGATCAAAGAGTTGTTTAATATTTCTATGAATGGTTTGGAGTGCACCACGAGGCGACTCGGGAAAGGGAGATGCCGAATTTCCCCCGCGAAATTGCTGGGCATACCCGCCACTCTCCCGCGCCACAGACTGAATTTGCGTGGCTCCATGATCACTGGCAATCCATCTCACCGCCCCTCCCCATTCGATGAGCGTGGTTCCTGACAATCCCAAGGAAGGAGCCGTTGGTCGGAGGGATACGCGCCAGATGGGTTTGGATGAAGAGAAAAATTCGATCTGCTGCTCACGCAACGCCATCCACCATCCTTTGCCATCCACCACCTCCTTCCCTTTGAGCTTGCGCACAGCAGCGTCCACGACACTCTGAACGCCCTCCAGACGGAGTCGCAAGCGCCCCTGATGAAAGCTGCTGGCGCTAATGGGCCAGGGTTGCCCCGCCCATTCGTTCATGCATTTCAGGGCCTGCGCTTCGTTCATCACCCATTCCAGAGTCATTTGATAGGGCATTCTGGGCATCACCTTCAGAGAAATTTCCGCCAATACGCCCAAAGAACCCCAAGCACCTACCATCAGGCGAGATACATCAAAACCGGCGACATTTTTGATCACTTGACCACCGAAAGTTAAGTCCCTTCCTTGGCCATCGACCATACGCACACCCAGAACGTAATCACGTACCGAGCCATGGGTCATGCGTCGTGGGCCGGACAAACCAGCCGCCACCATCCCTCCTACAGTCGCCTGCAAACCAAGGTGTGGAGGTTCAAAGGGCAAACATTGTCCCCGTTCTTCGAGCAGCCGTTCCAGAGTGATCAAAGGCGTTCCCGCGCGCGCTGTAACCACCAGTTCACTGGGTTCATAGGAAACAATGCCCGAGAACAGACGCATGTCGAGTATATTCGGAGCGGCAGAACTGACCAAAAAATCCTTGCTTCCTCCCCCACGGATTTTTAAAGGACGTCGCTCAGCAAAGGCTGACCGCACCTGCTCACAGATCGGTTCGAGTTCACCACTCATGATTTAAAACCGAGGCAGCTCGGGATGAGGCAATTGATTGTGATGAACGTGCATCCGCCCCCCTTCAGCACAACGCTGCAAAGAGGGTATGGCCTTGCCGGGATTGAGTAATCCCGCAGGATCAAAAGCCTTTTTAATCCCATGAAATATTTCCAGTTCTGCTGCACCAAATTGAACACACATCTGATTGATTTTTTCCACTCCAACGCCATGTTCTCCCGTGATGGTACCGCCCACCTCCACACACAGCTCCAGTATTTTACCGGCCAATTCCTCGGTGCGCTCAAAAGCACCAGGAATAGAGGCATCGTAGAGGATCAGGGGATGGAGATTGCCATCTCCGGCGTGAAATACATTTGCCACTTCCAAGCCATAAGACTTTGACCATAGGTGAATACGCTGCAGTACCTGGCCCAAGTGACGTCGTGGAATCGTCCCATCGATACAGTAATAATCGGGAGAAATGCGTCCGACCGCAGGAAATGCTGCCTTGCGTCCAGCCCAGAATTTTAATCGTTCTGCCTCGTCGCGAGCCTGACGAATCTCGCTGGCACCGCATTCCTGCAAAATTTGCGTCATCTGGCGCAATTCTTCAGTGACCGCCTCAGGTATGCCATCAGATTCGCAGAGCAATACGGCTGCAGCTTCCACTGGGTACCCTGCATGCACAAAATCCTCGGCTGCCCGTGTTGCCAAAGCATCCATCATCTCCAACCCCGCCGGAATGATCCCGGCAGCAATAATCCGCGCCACAGCGTTTCCTGCCTGCTCCACCGTTTCAAAAGAAGCCAGCAGAACCTTGGCCGATATCGGTTTGGGAATGACGCGAACCGTGATTTCCGTAATCACAGCCAGGAGTCCTTCACTGCCCGTAATCAATGCCATCAAATCAAAACCCAGGGAGTCCGGGGCTTCAGAACCGAACTCTACCGCCTCCCCAGCCATGGTAAAACCGCGAACCCGCCAAATGTTATGCAATGTCAATCCGTACTTAAGACAATGAACCCCACCAGAGTTTTCTGCCACATTTCCCCCGATGGTACAGGCAATTTGGGACGAAGGATCTGGAGCATAATAAAGACCATAGGAATCCACCGCCTGGGAAATGGCCAGGTTGCGTACCCCAGGTTGCACCCGCACGCGACATCCCTGAACATCAATTTCAAGAATTTCTTTCAGCTTAGCAAGGGAAAGCAACACCCCGCAGGCATGAGGCAAGGCCCCTCCTGATAGTCCTGTTCCCGCTCCCCGGGCCACCACGGGAATTTTCTGATCATAGCAATAACGCAACACTGCTTGAACCTCTTTCTCGGTAGCAGGCAAAACCACGACATAGGGCATTTGACGATAGGCAGACAAACCGTCGGTTTCATAGGGTCGTTTCGATTCCGCAGTCGTCAGAATGGATGACGACGGCAACCATTGACCCAAAGCCTGCCCGATCTGTACTTCAGTTAGTTTCGAAGAATCAGCCATAATCAAATGTAAAGTATAACTATTTTCCGTTAACCAAAGGCTCTGAAGAGAGAAGAAATTGCACGGGATCACGTTCGCCGAATCCTGACAGAATGACCTGTTTGCGGCGTCCCGTCAAACCCGTGCCGATGACCACTGCTCTGAGGGGCAGACGACATCGATCTGCCAAAAAACGACAAAGGGTGTCATTGGCTTTGCCATCGACAGGAGGAGCCGCCAACCGAATTTTAAGAGCCTCTCCATGTAAACCAACGACTGCAGAACTCTTGGCACCCGGCTGAATATGCAACCGAATCACCCAGTCACCGGTGCTCTCATGACGTCGACATACCTCCATGCTCAGGAAGTCTTCTTCAGCAAGCCCCCCAAGAGGGCGGGAATTTCGCGAGATTTCTTGATACCGTTCAGCCCCAACGGGGGACGACTGAAATGCTGATGAGAGAACACTGAGCGGGGAGTATGCTTGGGTTGCCGAGGAACTTTAGCCTCTTGTCCCTCGTCCGTTTCTTGGTGCGAAATTTCCACGGGGGCAGCACTGGGCCTTTCCCCACGCCGCTCAGGACGAGGACGGGAATCTTGAGCGCGCTGGCGACTCTCCCCCCGCACTTCCCGGACTTCCTCCACGGGTTGACCAAACTCTGCCAAACGCTCCTCAGGAATGGGTTGTTTGATCAGTTTCTCAATGGCTTCGCGTTCTCGAACTTCCTCTGGACAAACCAGGGATAGGGCATGGCCCTTGCTACCGGCGCGTCCTGTTCGACCAATGCGGTGTACGTAATCTTCGGGCACATGGGGCAAATCAAAATTGATGACAAAGGGAAGCTGATCAATATCCAACCCACGCGCTGCGATATCCGTGGCCACCAGAATATTCACCTCTCCTGCCTTGAACTGCTCGAGACTACGCATCCGATGAGCCTGAGTTTTATCACTGTGAATCGCCGCAGCAGGAATCCCGTCTTTTTCCAATTGATGACAAAGTCGATTGGCTCCATGCTTGGTGCGACTGAATACAATGGCCTGAGGAATGGGCAGAGTGCGAATCAAGTGTATCAATAATGCCCGTTTGCGCTCCTGATGCACCGGATATACCACCTGCGTGACCAAGGATGCGGTCTCATTGGGGCGCGCTACTTCTACGGTCACGGGGTTGTGCAGAATCCCCGCTGACAGTTTTTTGATGTCTTCAGAAAAAGTCGCCGAAAACAGCAAATTCTGGCGACGGGCAGGCAGCAAGGCGAGGATGCGCCGGATATCCGGGATGAAGCCCATATCCAGCATCCGATCCGCTTCATCAAGCACGAGAATTTCCACCTGCGACAGATTGATCGTTTTCTGCTGAACGTGATCGAGAAGTCGGCCGGGTGTTGCCACCACAATTTCCACCCCAGCCTGTAACGCCTTGATCTGAGGGTCCATATTGACCCCCCCGTAAATTACCGCCGTTCGCAAAGGAATATGCCGACTATAAGTACGCACGCTTTGTTCCACTTGCGCCGCCAGTTCACGGGTAGGGGTCAACACCAAACAGCGGATAGGGTGACGCGCCGGAGAAGGACTGGAACTGGCCATGGGTTGCAAGCGATGCAAAATTGGCAGAGTGAAACCGGCAGTTTTTCCGGTTCCGGTTTGCGCCGCCGCCTGCACATCCTTGCCTTCAAGAATTAACGGTATGGCCTGGGACTGCACCGGAGTAGGAGTGGTATAGCCTTCCTCATGAATTGCGCGTAACAGTTCGGGGGACAACCCCAGTGAATCAAATGTCATCAAATCAACTCCGACCAAGGCCTTACGAACTCTGCGAGTTCGAACCGGTCAAGGCGGATCTCAATAATTTCAAGGGTGGATGGAATACGCGACCGGAAGACGAATTACTGTCTGATTCTACCAGATTTGCGTCACACTGCTTCAGCCGACCTCACTTCGCCATGGCATGCACAGACGCACAAAGAACTAGGAACCCCCACAACAGTCATCATTGAAGAGACAATTACCCCGAATTCAGGCATAATCAAAGGTCGAGAAATGGCTTCTCGGTCTTTGAAACTGGGGGCGACCTGGCTTCGACGGCGGTTGCAAAGCAATGTAGTGCATACCGAGGACCAGTGACCTCGCAAATCCATCTGGAAAACATATAGTTGCCAACGACGACAACTACGCCCTAGCCGCTTGACGGCTAGGCTCTGCACCAGTTGGTCTCTGGGTTGGAGTCTGGGAAACCAGATCGCAGAGTCATTTACAGGGACTCGCACGCCAGATGGGGCTTCTTCATCGGCTGCTAAAACCAAGGAAGCTCGCCCAAGCGCAGTTCGTCGGTTGACGGCGTGAAGGTTAAATCCAAAGAGCCAGACTAAGTATGTAGATCTGCTTGTAGAGGACTTCCGGACGCGGGTTCGATTCCCGCCGCCTCCACCA
>JAAGNR010000032.1 GCA_010435995.1 Ferrovum sp.
ACCGTTACCCCATAACGGTAATTTTAATATATAAATCAGCATGTTACCGTACCTCCTATCGCTTCATGGTGAAGCATTAAGGAGAACGACATGTCAGTACAAATCCGCAAAACCGTCGAGAATTTCAACAGGTTACCCGACAGTGCCCATATTGGAATCCCTGCACTTGCGGAGATTTTGGGGTGTTCCCGGTGCACGATTTTTCGACGTTTTAAGAATGGTTCCCTGCCTCAACCCGTCCGTGTATTAGACCGCCGGGGCCTAAGTGCTGGAACTGTGCGGGCAATCTTGGCCGGGGAAGGAAAGTGAGTACCAAAAAAACCGAAGCCAGCGGGGAGGCTGGCGATCGGGGGAATACTCAAAACACTCAGGTGGATCATACCTCTGTACTGGATTTTGCACAACGTTACGCGTCGTTAGGGTGGCCTGTATTTCCCTTGGTTCCCGGAGAGAAACGACCAGCGACTGCCAACGGGTACAAGGACGCCACCACGGACCCGCAGAAGATTACCACCATGTTTGAGCCTGGTCAGAATCTGGGAATTGCCACCGGGGCGGCATTTTGGGTGCTGGATGTTGATTGCAAAAACGGCGCTCTAGGGTTTCAGTCTTTGAAAGAACTGAAAGCCAAGTACGGGGAGTTACCGGAGACACTGACCGCCACCACTCCCAGCGGAGGAAAGCATTTTTTCTTCCAGTCAGTGCCCGGCATGAGGAACGGGATCAATATCAAACCCGGCTTAGACGTTCGAGGAGATGGGGGGTATGTGGCGGCTGAGCCGTCGCAAGTGGGCGGAAAATTCTACGGGTTTATCGACTGGGACCACACAACCGGAGAAATTCCAGAAATTGCCGATGCTCCCCAGTGGCTGATCGACCTATGTCTGCCAAAGGGCAAACGGACCGATGTAGCGCCTCCGCAGGCAGGTGTTGAGTATGTGCCCGAAGCCACAATTCAAGAGCTTAGGGATGCCTTAAAACACCTCAGTGCGGAAAATTACGACACCTGGATTAACAACGGGCAACGGCTCAAGGGGTTAGGGGATGCAGGCCGGGCATTGTGGGATGAGTGGAGCCAAAAAAGCCACAAATATGACCCGGCAATTCAGGCCGAAAAGTGGGTCACATTCCACCCAGACCGCACCGGGTACAGGGCTATATTTGCCGAGGCGCAGCGCCAAGGTTGGATAAATCCACTTGCGGGGGGATGTTCCGGGCACTGGCCCCACCCACAATTACTGACTGCCAAGATTGACCCGGAACCGTACCCAATTGATGCCCTTCCCAGAACCATCAAGGATGCGGTGGATGAGGTTGTGGGGTTCGTCAAGGCTCCGGTGGCCATGGTTGCATCCTCAGCTCTGGCCGCGTTATCACTGGCGGCGCAATCTCACGGGGACGTAAAACGTGCGGAAAAACTTACCGGACCCACCGGATTGTTTCTGCTGACCATTGCCGAATCCGGGGAAAGAAAATCCACTTGTGACGGGTTCTTTACCCAAGTCATTAAGGATTACGAGGATGCACAGGCAGAGGCCCACAGGCCAATTCTCAAAAAGTACGATGCGGACGTCAAAAGTTGGGAGAGTAAATATTCCGGGATTCGAGACAAAATCCGGCAGCAAGCCAAGGAGAAGAAGCCGACGACCGCAGAAGAAGCGGCGCTCCGTGAGCTGGAACAGGATAAACCAGAACCACCACGGATTCCACGGCTTCTGTATAGCGACATTACCCCAGAAGAACAAGCCTATTCCCTTGCGAAAAAATGGCCGTCAGGTGGTGTGGTATCTGCTGAGGCGGGGATTGTTTTCGGCTCCCACGGGATGGGGAAAGATTCGGTCATGCGAAACCTAGGATTGCTGAATCAGTTGTGGGATGGCGGGACGGTGCAGATTGATCGTCGTACAAGTGAATCATTCAAGGTGAAAGGTGCGCGGCTCACGATGGCGTTACAGGTGCAGGAGGCGACCATCAGGGACTTCCTGGACCGCTCCGGGGAGTTGGCACGCGGTACGGGGTTTCTGGCTCGGTTTCTGGTGGCATGGCCACAATCAACGCAGGGATTACGTCCCTTCACAGAGTCACCCGCGAATTGGCCGCGCCTGGCTGAATTCAACAGGAGGATTGCGGCGCTTCTGGAACGACCAGCGCCAGTGGATGAGGATGGCGCACTCACTCCGCCTATGCTGACTATGACCCGCGAAGCGAAGGCGGCATGGGTAGACTTCCATAACGAAATCGAGGGCGAATTAGCCAGCGGTGGAGAACTTGCCGATGTGCGCGATGTGGCGAGCAAGAGTGCGGACAACGCTGCACGGATGGCGGCATTGTTCCAGATGTTCGAGGGAGGGGGAGCGATAAGCCTGGCGGCTTTTGAGAGTGCTAGCGCCATTGTTGCCTGGCACCTGTATGAATCCCGGCGATTCTTTGGTGAACTGGCGTTACCACCTGAACTGGCCGATGCTGGCAGGGTGGACGCTTGGCTGATCGAGTATTGCAGGCAACAGAAAACTGCCATTGTCGGAAAAAATCACCTCCGCCAGTACGGACCATTGCGGGATGGTGCGCGGCTTGACTCAGCGATCAAGGAACTGACCGACCTTGACCGGGTAGCGGTGGCGAAAGAGGGAAAGCGTATCCTCATCCTGCTGAACCCGGCTCTGCTGAGTGAGGGTGGCAAAGCATGAGCGTTCTTAAAAAACTGATTCAGAAGCGAAGCCATGGGGACTTTGCTACTGCTATTCCTGCTATTCCTGCTACACATGACGGGGAAATAGTGGGAACCGTAGCAAGAATAGCAACAATAGCAATAGCAAACCCCAAGGAGCATGAACTAAAACCTGTTCCGGTGCCTATCCAGACTCTGCCAGGCAATCATTGGGAAATCACCCTATCGGACGGGAGAGTGATCGAGGTTGCTATATCTCCGCCAGAGACACGGGAGCAGGTCATCGAGGCCTGGCAAGCGGTGAAGGCTGAGATGCTTCCAGATATTCCCCAGATCAAGGAACCTGACAGGGGGAGCCTTCATGGAGCATGAGGGGGGTTTGTCACGGCAACAAGTTGATGTGCTGGCCAAGTGTGACCAGTGCCGACACATGAACCGCTTTGGGAACTGCCTCATGCCACAAGAGGCAGCGCTATCGGTTCGGTTCGAGTTGATCCGGGCACCTGGCCAAGCATGTTCAGTTTTCGAGTTGAAAGCCCCACTACCTGCTACATGGTGAAATTGTAAAGGACACGCCTATTCAATACTGGCGCGGATCGAGGAGGCAAGAAAGACAGAATTCAACACCTGGCGGGGAATTTCCATAAACAACGAACTTTTTATGGTTGCTTTCGTCATGGTGAACGCCATCGTGAGCGCATATTCTCAATGCTGGCGCGGGTTAGCGGGGCATGGTGAACGCC
>JAAGNR010000033.1 GCA_010435995.1 Ferrovum sp.
CAACAACAAACACCCCATTGAGCATCCAAGGGACGGCATAGCCGTCCGCGCTATTCATCCCCGCCCTGAACGACGGGGCTTTTCGCGCATCTGGTAAAAAACTCTGCGGCCACACTGCCCTCAGTGGTTCGCGTCATAGGCGGCAAACTGCGCCAGATGCGCGAGCCATAGGACTTCTCCAGTAACCGCCGATCTCCAATCATCAACACACCGCGGTCCTGCTCATCCCGGATCAGACGACCGGCTCCCTGCTTGAGCAACAGGATAGCGCGGGGCAACTGATACTCCATGAAACCATTCCGTCCGCTACGGGTCATGGCCTGAATGCGCGCCGCCTCTACGGGATCATCGGGAGGGGCGAAAGGAAGCTTGTCGATGATCACGACAGACAATGCCTCGCCTTTGATATCCACCCCCTCCCAAAATGAAGCTGTCCCCAGCAATACGGCGTGCTTCTTGTGGCGAAACTGTTCGAGCAAATCGTTACGCGAGCGCGTTCCCTGAACCAGCAAGGGGAAGGCCCAATGCCCTTCTTTTTTCCAGCTCAGCAAAATACGCTCTGCTTCCTGCAAAGCTCGGTGGGTAGTAAATAACAAGAATGCGCGCCCCTGACTGGCTTCCAGTAGGGGACGAGCACAGCTCATTAATGCTGTCGTATGTTCTCGCATTTGAGGCAGGGGAAGATCGCGCGGAACGTACAGTAAGGCTTGGCGAGGATAATCAAAAGGGCTGTCCCAACAGAGCGTTCTGGCCTGCGCCAGCCCCATGGCTTCCTGAAAGTGAGAGAAATCTCCCCGCACCGATAACGTTGCCGAGGTAAAGATCCAGGCCCGTTCCGGATCTTGCCACTGAGCCCCCAAAATCTCCCCCATGGACAATGGAGTGGCATTGAAATGCAGAGTTTGGGGGAAACATTCCACCCAACGTACTACCTCCTGCTTCTCCTCCGCTTCCCAGATATGGGCCTGATTCCAGAATTCCTGAGCCAACAGCGATATTTCTTGCAGCGCTTCGGCACGCTCACCATGAACCCCCAGAAATTGATAAAATTTCTCCAACTGCTGGGCAAAAATCTGCCATGATGCCGCGAATGTGGGTTCCTGACGCACCTGATCCAAAGACAAACGGCCTTCATGCAAGGACAGTGATGCGCGCAAGGGAGCCAGAGTCTGCTCGAGCTTGAGGGCTTCCTGCAACAGCGCATCTTTCTCGATTTCCAACGTAGGAAGCAGTTCCTTCAGGGCACGAATCATTTCCATGACGCTCAGGGTGGATAATGATCGTCCGAAAAAATGCGTGGCGATCACAGGGAGCTGGTGGGCTTCATCAAAAATAACCCCATGGGACCGCGGCAATAGCTCTCCCGCCCCCTCATCGCGCAACAAAACATCGGCAAAGAATAGATGATGGTTAATCACCACCAGATCAGCCTGCAAAGCTTGTTTTCTGGCGGCCAGAACAAAACAATCGGCATAATGCTGACACTCCTGTCCCAGACAATTCTCGCGTGTCGAGGTTACCTTGCGCCAGAGTGTCGCCTGTTCCGGCACCTCTGCCAATTCGGCAATGTCCCCCGTTTGGGTCCGTTGTGCAAATGCTGCCACCTGTTGCAAATGCGCCACTTCCTCGCGATCAAATAGCAACCCCTGACGCAAGGTCAAATCCAGATGATATTGACACAGGTAATTGGCCCGGCCCTTGAGTAAAGCCACAGAGATGGGCAGTTTCAGCAGCCGTCGCAAAATCGGGATGTCCCGTTTGAACAACTGATCTTGCAAGGTTTTGGTGCCGGTGGAGAGAATGATCCGCCCCCCTGACAATAATGCAGGCACCAAATAGGCAAAGGTCTTCCCCGTTCCGGTACCAGCCTCCACGACCAAGGAAGACCGCTCCTGAAGCGCCTGAGATACCGCCTGAGCCATCTCCACCTGGGAGGGCCGGCTGCGAAAGTCGGGCAACCCCTGAGCCAAGGCACCCTGAGCAGAAAAATACGTCTCTACTTCCATGATCCGCCGCTCTATGCTCCGTTAATTCAACCCGTAACGACGGATAAACCAGGATTTTACGATATGGGCCAAGGTCAGATAGCTGATCAGGATGCCCGCCAGATAAAACCAGTACTGGAACGGTAAAGGAGTAAACCCCAAGGAATGGGCAAAGGGGGAATAGGGCAACCATACCCCCACCGAACAAATAATCAGACTGGTCAACGTCATGGGTAAGCTGGCCCGACTTTGCAGAAAAGGAATTCGTCCGGTACGTATAATATGAATGATGAGAGTCTGGGACAGCAAGGACTCCACAAACCAGCCAGTCTGGAACAAGGATTCCCCAGCCATCGTATTGGCTTTGAAAACAAAATGCATCACGGCAAAAGTGACATAATCAAAAATCGAACTGATGGGCCCCATCATGAGCATAAACCGGGTAATGTTGGCAATGTCCCAGCGACGTGGCTGGGCGATGTATTCTTCATCCACATGATCAGTCGGTATGGCCGTCTGGGAAAAGTCGTACAGTAGATTGTTAGTCAACACCTGTATCGCCTGCATCGGCAGAAACGGTAACCAAGCGCTGGCTCCCAACACACTGAACATATTTCCGAAGTTGGAACTGGCCCCCATCTTGATGTATTTGACGATGTTGCCGAAGACCTTACGGCCCTCGATCACCCCTTCTTCCAGCACCATCAGGCTCTTTTCCAGCAAAATGATATCGGCCGATTCCTTGGCAATATCCACGGCAGTATCCACGGAAATTCCCACATCTGCAGCTTTCAAGGCCGGACCATCGTTGATACCATCCCCCATGAAACCCACCACATGCCCCCTTCGGTGCAATGCCTTGATCACTTTGGCTTTTTGCTCGGGAGACAATTTGGCAAACACGACGATACGCTCGGCCGCATCGGCCAACTGCTCATCCGTCAGAGATTCCATCTCCGTACCCAGCATGACCTCATCCACCTTGAGACCCACTTCGTGGCATACCTTGCGCGTGACTACATCATTATCCCCAGTGAGGATTTTCACCTGAACCCCATGGCGATGCAGCGCAGCGATGGCGTCACGAGCGCTGTCCTTGGGAGGGTCGAGAAAAGCAATGTATCCCACTAGAACCAGCCCGCTTTCATCCTTGATGCCGTACGCCCCAGTATTCGTTGCCGTATCCTTATAAGCAATAGCAATGACCCGAAATCCATCCTCGTTGAGTTCCCGAGTCACCTGCAACAATTGCCCGAGATAAGAGGGTTCCAGTGCCTCGGTCTGACCGTTCACCTCGGCATGGGTACAACAGGAGAAAACTTCCTCTACGGCTCCTTTGCAAATCAACAGATGGCGCCCCTTGCCCTCTACCACCACGGACATCCGTCGCCGCTGAAAATCAAACGGTATCTCATCCACCTTGCGGTATTGCACCCCGGCTTTGAGTCGTTCCGTCAAACCGGCATATTCCAGCACTGCCACATCCAGCAGATTTTTCAGACCCGACTGGTGATAACTATTGAGATAAGCGTATTCCAGCACATCTTCATTTTCATGACCGTAGATATCGACATGTTTTTCAAGGATAATTTTATCCTGAGTCAACGTCCCAGTCTTATCAGTGCACAACACATCCATGGCGCCAAAATTCTGAATGGAATTGAGCCGTTTGACGATGACTTTTTTGCGCGACATGGACAATGCGCCTTTGCCCAAATTCACGGTGACGATCATGGGCAGCATTTCCGGAGTCAAGCCCACTGCCACCGCCACGGCGAATAAAAATGCTTCCATCCAGTCGCCTTTGGTGAACCCGTTGATGAGAAAAACCAGAGGGGTCATGACAAAAATGAAGCGTATCATCAGCCAGGTGAACTCTTGAATTCCTCGGTCAAAACTGGTCTGTGGTTGCTCCTCGGACATCATCTGAGCCAAACGCCCAAAATAAGTCGCAGATCCGGTGTACACCACGACTGCCGTAGCAACGCCACTCACTACGTTGGTCCCCATGAAGCAAATATTGTTGCATTGCAAGGCCTCACGAGAGGCATCAGTTTCCGCTGCACTAAACTTCTCCACCGGCAAGGCTTCGCCAGTGAGGGATGACTGGTTGATAAAGAGATCCTTCGCTGTCAACACCCGCACATCGGCAGGGATCATGTCACCCGCTGACAATTGAATGACATCTCCTGGCACCAGTTCCTCGATGGGCACCTCACGCCGTTGAGGCCCTTGAGGATGAAGGTGAATGTTAAAATGACGGTTGACTTCATCTGGGACCCCGCTGCGACGATCTTTACGCAGTACGGTAGCGGTAGTGCTGACCATTTCCCGCAGACGCTCAGCCGCATTGGACGAACGATATTCCTGGACAAAGGTCAGGGTGATACTGATCACCACCATAAGGGCAATGATGGTCGCTGCATTCTTGTCCCCCAAATACAAAGACATAACAGCCAAAGCAATCAGCAATAAGTTCAGAGGGTTCTTGAAGTAGGACAAAAACTGGCGCACTGGGCCAATTTTTCGTTCCTGGGCCACAGAGTTTAGCCCGTACACCTGAAGCCGATCTTCCGCTTCTCGATCCAGCAATCCCTCAGGAGAGCTATCGAGACGACGCAAAGAAATCTCCACCTCGCTGTGGGCCACTTCCAGAAGTAGCTGCGAAGATTTTTGTGGGGAAAGGGATGCCGAGTTGCTGACATCGCTTCGAGATGATGAAAAAATTTTACGAAAACCTGCCATGAAACCTCCAAACCGGTCATCCCGGTATTCAGTCATGGCTTGATTACAGGATTATGACAGGAACCACCCGGAAGACCGTTGCTTAATCAACGGACATAAACTAGAACACTCCAAGATGGACTCCAAGGTCACAAGAAGCCTAGATTTTCCCCTGAAACCCATCAAAATGTCAATGACTCCACAAGATTATCGGCCAATTCAAACTTGAATATTTGCGACTCAACCCCCACTTGTTCCACAGACACATCCTTTCAGGAGCGCATGATGCGATTCGACAAATTAACCACCAAATTTCAGGAAGCCTTTGCGGATGCCCAAAGTCTGGCCCTCAAGCAGGATCATGGGACCCTCGAACCCGTTCATCTGTTGCTGGCTCTCCTCGATCAGCACGACGGCACCACGGCTTCTTTGCTGACTCGAGCCGACGTTCAGGTTCAACCCCTCAAGCAGGGGTTACTCTCGTTGCTTGAGCGTGGCGCGCGGGTGGAAGCTCCTTCGGGAGAAATCAATGTTTCCCGCGACCTCAACGCCTTACTCAACCTCACCGAACGAGAAGCGCAGAAACGCAATGACCCCTACATTGCCTCCGAACTGTTTCTTCTCGCACTCTGCGATGATAAGGGGGAGATTGGGCGTCTTTTTCGTCAACAAGGAGCGCAACGCGGACGTCTCGAAAAAGCCATTGAAGCCCTGCGTGGGGGTGCTGGCGTAACCAGCCAGGAAAGTGAGGGGAGTCGCGAATCCCTGAAGAAATACACCATGGACCTGACCGAACGCGCTCGAATGGGAAAACTCGACCCGGTTATCGGCAGAGATGATGAAATCCGTCGTGTCATTCAGATTCTGCAGAGACGCAGCAAAAACAATCCCGTCCTCATCGGTGAGCCCGGGGTGGGTAAAACTGCCATTGTGGAAGGACTGGCGCAACGCATCATCAACGACGAAGTCCCCGACAGCCTGCGCAACAAGCGGGTCCTCGCCCTAGACATGGCCTCTTTGCTGGCAGGTGCCAAATATCGCGGGGAATTTGAGGAACGATTGAAATCCGTTCTCAAGGAACTGGCTCAAGATGAGGGACAGACCATTGTTTTCATCGACGAACTACACACCATGGTAGGTGCTGGCAAGGCAGAAGGTGCCATGGATGCGGGCAACATGTTGAAACCTGCCTTGGCACGAGGAGAACTGCACTGCGTGGGAGCCACCACACTGGACGAGTACCGCAAATACATTGAGAAAGATGCTGCGTTAGAGCGACGTTTTCAGAAAGTTCTGGTGGGGGAACCCACAGTAGAAGACACCATCGCCATTCTCCGCGGCTTGCAAGAAAAGTATGAAGTGCACCATGGCGTCGATATCACCGATCCGGCCATCGTGGCAGCCGCCGAGCTATCGAACCGCTACATCACCGATCGCTTCCTTCCAGACAAGGCCATTGATCTAATCGATGAAGCGGCTGCGCGCTTGCGCATGGAAATCGATTCCAAACCGGAATCCATGGACAAACTGTTTCGCCGTCTGATCCAGCTGAAAATCGAGCGCGAGGCGGTGCGCCGCGAGACGGATGAAGCATCGCAAAAACGTTTGACGCTGCTGGAGGAGGAAATCCTCAAACTAGAGCAAGAATACGCAGATCTGGAAGAAATCTGGAAAGCAGAAAAAGCCCAGGTCCAAGGCTCCCAGCATGTCAAGGAAGCCCTAGACAAAGCGCGTGCAGAAATGGAAACGGCACAACGCCAGGGAGATTTGCAGAAAGCCTCGGAATTGAAGTATGGACGGATTCCCCAACTGGAGTCTCAATTGCATCAAAGCGCTGAGACATCGGACGCACGACCCCCTCTCAAACTGCTCCGTACGCAGGTGGGTGCGGAAGAAATCGCCGAGGTGGTTTCGCGTGCCACGGGAATCCCTGTTTCCAGAATGCTGCAGGGAGAACGGCAAAAACTCCTGCAGATGGAAGACCAACTCCATCAGCGTGTAGTGGGTCAGGATGAAGCTGTACGCCTGGTATCGGATGCCATTCGTCGCTCCCGCGCCGGACTCTCCGACCCCCATAAGCCCTATGGCTCATTCCTGTTCTTGGGGCCCACGGGCGTGGGGAAAACCGAACTGTGCAAAGCTTTGGCCACTTTCCTGTTTGATTCCGAAGATCACTTGATCCGCGTCGACATGTCGGAATATATGGAAAAGCATTCTGTCGCCCGCCTGCTGGGCGCTCCCCCCGGGTATGTGGGGTATGAAGAGGGAGGATATCTGACGGAAGCGGTACGACGCAAACCCTATGCCGTGATCCTTCTGGATGAAGTGGAAAAAGCTCATCCAGATGTCTTTAATGTCCTCCTGCAGGTACTGGATGATGGTCGTCTGACGGATGGTCAGGGGCGCACAGTGGACTTTCGCAACACGGTGATCGTCATGACCTCCAATCTGGGTTCACAGATGATTCAACAGATGGCGGAAGACGATCAATCCGTGATCAAACTGGCGGTGATGGCGGAAGTCAAAAACCATTTCCGTCCGGAATTCGTCAATCGCATCGACGAGATCGTGGTATTTCATGGATTGGAACAAAGCCAGGTGCGCGCTATCGCCCGCATCCAACTGCAGCAACTGGTGGCACGCTTGGGGAAAATGGATCTGAAACTGGAGGTCAGCGAAGCGGCGTTAGACCAACTGGCCACCGTGGGATTCGATCCGGACTACGGAGCACGCCCGTTGAAACGCACAGTTCAGAGCGAGGTGGAAAACCCTCTCGCGCGGCGCATTCTGGAAGGGGCCTTCATGCCCGGAAGTACCCTGCGCATTGATAGTATCAACGGGAAACTGGTCTTTGGTGCTGCCTGAACGTTGATCGATCAACCTTCTCCCCTGCGGGTCATTCGTCCTCTGGCAGGGGGGGGGGATGACCGTCATAAATCATATTACGGCGTCTTTGCAAATAGGCATCTCGCATGAAAGCGTAAGGATCGAGAGCGGCCGTATCGAGCACATTACTCGCGGCGAGAAGATTGGACCGGGTATTGACCAAATCCACTGTCCCCACCTCCAGCTGTTTGGTCAACGTGGTATGCATATAGGGGTAAATCGTCCAAGGATAGTCCCCCACCAAACCAAGGGAATCCCGTAACGTACTCGGTCCCAGAAGGGGCAATACGAAATAGGTGCTATTTTCCCAGCCCCATACCGCCATGGTTTGACCAAAGTCCTCACGATGCCGCTCCAGCCCTGCAGGCGTTCCGACATCGAATAGCCCAAAAATCCCCACCGTCGTATCCAGCAAAAAGCGTCCGCCATCGGCTGCACCCTGTTGCAGTTTGGCCTGCAGCAGATCATTGATGAAGGTTCCCAAATCACCAATATTATTAAAAAAATTGGTGACCCCAGTACGCACAAAATCAGGGGCTACAGCATGATATCCTTGGGCCACGGGCTTCATGACATGGCGGTCCAGCGAGTCGTTGATACCATACATGGTGCGGTTGTAGGATTGCAGGGGATCGTTGTCACTGACCGCTCCAGGAGGAACGGAAGCGCAGCCAGCCAGTCCGAAACCCAATACTGCCCAGAAAAATTGTCGACTCCAGCCCTTCATACCCTCACTCCTCGACGACGTGGTTCTCGAACATGGCAAAAATCCACAACTGGATCACCAATAGTCGGGAAAATTCCCCAGACCAAAGAATTCTACAGGAATTTTCCAATCAATTCTGCAATCGGGCCTTTTTCTGCTGCCACAATGTGAGGACGCTGACTTTGGGCAATGGCCGTATCCGGGTCTTTCAGCCCGTGGCCCGTCAAGGTCGCCACCACCGTAGAACCCGCCTTGATTTTTCCGCGAGCCACATCCTTGATCAGTCCCGCCAGGGACGTTGCCGACGAAGGTTCACAGAAAATACCTTCCGTTCGAGCCAACAATGCCTGTGCCGCTAAAATTTCCGCATCGGTACATTCCTCGAACCACCCCGCCGATTCCTTTACTGCAGCCCAGGCCAGAGACCACGACATGGGGTTACCGATACGAATGGCCGTGGCCACGGTTTCCGGTGAGGATACCGGCCCCCCGCGCAGAAAAGGCGCAGAGCCTGCCGCCTGATACCCCAGCATGATGGGCCGCTTGACACCCTGCAACGACTCGGCGTGATAGGGACAATGCCCATTGCAATAGCCACAGGCTGCCGTTTGTTGCCCTGTAGCCTCGCAGTAACCCATCCAATGGGCGCTGATATTTCCGGCATTACCCACTGGCAACACATGATAGTCTGGAGCCTGGCCCAAAGCTTCCAGCACTTCGAAAGCTACGGTCTTTTGCCCTTGAAGACGATAGGGGTTAACCGAATTGACCAAGGCAACGGGCATATCTGCAGAAATTTCCTGCACCAAGCGCATACCGTCGTCAAAATTGCCCTGGATCTGAATCACCACCGCCCCATGCATCATGGCTTGGGCCAATTTTCCCAAAGCAATCTTCCCTTCGGGAATCAGGACAAAGGAGGTCATCCCCGCCCGTGCCGCATAGGCCGCTGCTGCTGCTGAAGTATTGCCGGTGGAAGCACAAATGATGGCCCGCGATCCCTCTTCAAGCGCCTTGGTCACGGCCATGGTCATACCACGATCCTTGAAGGATCCCGTGGGATTCAGCCCTTCAAACTTCACCAGAATACGTCCATCAAACCCCACCTGCCGTGGTAACCGCTGCAACTCGATCAGGGGCGTATTGCCTTCATTCAGGGACACGATGGGCGTGTTCTCAGAAACCGGCAAACGGTCCCGGTAACGATGAATCAAACCTTGATAATGGGCCATGGAAGAGTTCTCTACAAAAAATTGAAAAGGATATTCGTCAGGAAGCCAGGGATTCGACACGCAAGCGCACCACCGGAGCATCAATGCTGACCAGGGCCTCGATGAGAGCAATGGCGTGGTCTATGGCCCGTTCCTGCGTAACCTGGGTAAGCATGATGACATCCACCCAAGTTTCGCCCGCTTTGGGTTCTTTTTGCAACATGGCTTCAATGGAAATGTTCTGATCCGCCAGAATCCGCGTCACTTCCGCCAGGACACCCGGCCGATCCAGCGCCTTCATGCGCAGGTAATAAGCGGTTTCGATATCGGCCATGGGCAATACGATTTCATTGCGCACCTGATCGGGTTGAAAGGCCAGATAGGGTACCCGGTGCCCCGGAGCGGCACTGGCCATGCGCGCAATATCTACCAGATCGGCCACCACCGCCGACCCCGTGGGCTCCGCCCCAGCCCCAGCCCCGTAATACAGGGTAGGCCCTACCGCGTCGCCCTTGACCAATACGGCGTTCATCACACCATCCACATTAGCCAGCAAGCGCCGAGCCGGAATCAGGGTAGGATGAACCCGCAATTCGATGCCCCGTGTCGTACGCTTGGCCATACCCAACAGTTTGATGCGATATCCCAACTCCTCAGCATAGCGGATATCTTCCGCTGTCAGACGGGAAATTCCTTCCACATGCGCCCGTGCAAATTGCACCGGTATTCCAAAAGCGATGGCCGCCAGCAGGCTAAGCTTATGGGCCGCATCAATGCCTTCAATATCAAAGGTGGGATCAGCCTCCGCATAACCCAGGGCCTGGGCTTGACTCAAGGCTTCGGAAAAACCCATGCCCTGATCACGCATTTGCGTGAGAATAAAGTTGCTGGTGCCGTTGATGATCCCCGCCAACCACTGGATCCGGTTTGCCGTTAATCCCTCGCGCAACGCTTTGATGATGGGAATACCCCCAGCCACGGCCGCCTCGAAACCGATCATCACGCCATGATTCTGGGCCGCAGCAAAAATCTCATTGCCATGTAACGCGAGCAATGCCTTGTTTGCCGTCACCACCGGTTTGCCTAAGGAAATGGCGCGCAGTACCAAAGTTTTGGCCGGCTCGGTGCCGCCCATGAGCTCCGCCACTACATCCACATCCTCCGCTTCCACCACCGCCGTCGGGTCGGTACTGAGCTGCACCCGCCCGCCGGTTTTTTGGGCTACTCGTTCCATATCCACTGCGCGCACCGCCGCCCGGGTCACGATGATTTCCCGACCGGCACGCCGAGAAATTTCTTCGCGATTGCGCTCCAATATGGCCCAGGTTCCCCCGCCAACAATCCCCAGCCCCAGTAATCCCACTCGAATGGGTGTCATAACAATCCGTCCTTACGAAACATATCGCGTATCCCGCGAATGGCTTGACGGGTGCGCGCTTCATTTTCAATCAATGAAAAACGCACATGACCGTCCCCCAGTTCTCCAAATCCCACCCCAGGCGAGACCGCCGTGTGAGCTTCCTGCAACAATTTCTTGGCAAATTCGAGAGAGCCCATGGATTTATACACTTCCGGAATCTCTGCCCACACGTACATGGTCGCCTTGGGATTGGCCACATTCCAGCCAATGTTGTGTAACCCCTGGACCATCACGTCCCGGCGCTTCTGATAGGTGGAGCGAATGGTTTCCACGCACTCCTGAGGCCCTTCCAAGGCCACAATCGAGGCCACCTGTATGGGGGTGAAGGTGCCGTAATCGTGGTAACTCTTCATCCGTCCGAGGGCTGCCACCAGATCTCGATTGCCCACCATGAAACCCACCCGCCACCCCGCCATGCTGTAACTCTTGGACAAGGTAAAAAACTCCACCGCCACATCCTTGGCCCCAGGCACTTGCAGAATGGAAGGAGCCTTGTAGCCGTCGTATACGATGTCGGCATAAGCAAGATCATGCACCACATAGATGCCATAAGCTTTGGCCAGTTCCACCACCCGTTCAAAGAAGGGCAAATCCACGCATTGGGTGGTAGGGTTGCTGGGGAAATTGAGGATTAGCATCTTGGGTCGAGGATAGGAGCCCTTCAATCCTTGTTCCAACTCCTCGAAAAAATCCACCCCTGGGGTCATGCTCACATGACGGATATCAGCTCCCGCAATCACCGGTCCATAGATATGAATGGGATAACTCGGATTGGGAACCAGGACCATATCTCCCGTATCCAACACAGCCAACATCAAATGGGCAATCCCTTCTTTGGATCCGATGGTAAAAATAGCCTCGGTTTCATGATCCAGTTCCACCCCGTAACGCTGTTGATACCAGTGGCAAATGGCCTTGCGTACCCGGGGAATCCCCTTGGACAAAGAATACCCATGGGTATCGTTGCGCTGAGCCGCTTCCACCAGTTTGTCCACAATATGCTGGGGAGTGGGTTGATCTGGATTCCCCATGCCAAAATCGATGATGTCCTCGCCGCGACGACGCGCAGCAGCTTTCAGTTCACCCGTAATATTGAAAACATAGGGGGGGAGTCGCTTGATTCTAGGAAATTCTGGCATAGTGGCGTTGCCGCAGGAAGGCGCAAAAGGTATGATTTTACCCCAAGCATCCATTTCCATGAAGCCTCTCCATGAAACTTGTCCATCACACCCCTGACAACCCCCATCACCTGACCGGCCATGGTCCGGGTTTTGTTCTCGTCAATGAGGAAAAATTTACCCATAGTCTGGTCATCAGTCCTACCCGGCTACAGCGCCACTGGGCACCGAATTTCGCATCATTGACCGCAGATCACTTCACCGAGTTGCTACAGTTTGAACCCGAGCTGGTGATTTTTGGCAGCGGTTCCATATTCCGCTTCCCCGACCCGTCATTGAGTCACGCTCTGATGGCACAATCCATCGGTATGGAAGTCATGGATACAGCAGCGGCTTGCCGTACCTACGCGGTATTGGCCAGCGAAGACCGCCGCGTGGTAGCTGCCCTGTTGGTAGAATAACCCGCCCTTGAATCAGGGTTTGGCAGAAAATAAGGTCAGGGGATTCAGGGGTTTCCCTTCATGGCGAATCTCGAAGTGCCATGGGGTCTTGGGGGCATTCCCGGTTTCGGCAATTTTCTGACCACGGGTGACCAGTTGCCCCTGATGGACCACCACCCGACCATTATGAGCATACACACTGAGATAGTCATTGGGGTGCTTGACAATAATCATCAAGCCGTAGGAGGAAATCCCGTCCCCCACGTAACTGACCACACCATCCGCCATCGCCAGTACGGGTTGAGCTGAGCGAGTCGGAACATCCACTCCCAGGGTTTTCGGGTTGTAGCTTCCCTTTTCATGCTCCAGAGGCCATATCCACGACAGTCCTTGGGATGCAGTCCCATGCGGCTTGGTCGCAGCGGCAGACTTTTCTGCAGCAGACGCAGGGGGAACGGTGACCGCATTTTCAACGTGCTTCCCAGAAGAAGCCGATTTTGCTGGATTATCTACGATAGGCGCAGGCACTTCAGTGGCACAACCCGCCAGCAATAACATGGCCGTCATCACAGCGGTAGTCGCCCGATGCCGTCCCCCGAGTACGGATAAAGAGAAAAAACAGGTCATGTGACAACACTCCGAAAAAAAATTAATCCAGTTTTCCTAACAGGGGGACAAAATTCACGGGGTCCAGAACCGATTCCAGAATTTCTCCACCCCGTCGTTCCACCATCACCAAACGCTGTTTCTGCACCCCCACGGGCAGAATCAAGCGCCCTTCGGGGGCCAGTTGATCGATTAATGCCTGAGGAATTTGTGGTGCTGCGGCGGCGACAATGATCGCATCAAAGGGTGCGGCTTCCCCCAACCCCAGAAAACCATCCGCATGTTTGAAGCGCAAATTGCGGACACGCATGGGCCAGATACGCGCCCGAGTTTTCTCCAATAACGCCCCAATGCGCTCTACCGAGTACACTTCTTGCGCCAGATGCGCCAATACCATGGCCTGGTAACCACATCCGGTACCCACTTCCAATACCTTAAGCAGGGACCGTCCGGCACACAACAACTCCACCATACGGGCAACGGTGAAGGGTGCCGAAATAGTCTGTCCGAAACCAATGGGCAACGCCAGATCTTCGTAGGCGCGACTGGAGATGGCTTCATCCACAAAGAGATGACGTGGCACGGCCCCCATCGCTGCCAACACGGCTTCGTTATGCACCCCCTGAGAACGCAACCGCTCTACCATGCGCGCACGCGTGCGTTCTGAAGTCATACCACTTCCTCTAGCCGTGATCGCCGTCTTCACCGCTCAACCCAAGAACGCAAACCAGCCAGTTGTGGATAATGGGTCAGATCCACTTGTAACGGCGTCAGTGACACCCACCCCGTAGCCACGGCATGAAAATCCGTACCTTCCCCGGCATCCGCAGCAGGGCCAGCGGCCCCCACCCAATAGATGGTTTCTCCCCGGGGATTGGTAGAAGAAATGACCGGCTCGGCCTTATGCCGTCGCCCCAACCGCGTCACTTTCAGACCTTGGAGATTTTCATAAGGGCAATCGGGCACATTGACATTGATCAACGCTGGGGCTTCCAACGGACAATGCTGAATTTTCCGGACCAGATCAGCCGCCACTCTCCCTGCCGTGACAAAATACTCAGGGCGGGGAGGAATATGACGAGGGGTGCCCGACTCCGTTGCGCATGCCGATCCGTAGGCCAGAGAAATGGCCAGAGAAGGAATTCCCAACAGATAACCTTCGGTGGCTGCCGCCACGGTACCCGAATACAAGGTGTCGTCCCCCATATTGGCCCCGTGATTGATGCCCGACACCACAATATCGGGTTGCCAGTCGAGCAAACCCGTTACCGCCATATGTACACAATCCGTAGGGGTGCCATTGACGCGATAGAACCCGTTGGGCGCCTGGCGCACGGTCAATGGTCGATCCAGGGTCAGCGAATTACTGGCGCCACTGCGTTCCGCATCGGGGGCCACCACCGTGACTTCCCCCAAAGCAGACAAGGCTTCTGCCAAGGCCGCCAGCCCTGCGGAAAAGTAGCCATCGTCATTGCTCAATAGAATTTTCATAGGTTGATTCATCCGCGTCGAGGAAGGGGCAGCTCCGTACACACCCCCTCATAGAGTTCAGCCGCCAAACCTACAGTCTCACCTAGGGTAGGATGGGGATGAATGGTCCGCCCCACATCCGTTGCATCCGCACCCATCTCTACAGCCAAGGCCAACTCGCTGATCAGATCTCCTGCATGAACCCCAACGATACCGCCCCCCAACACTCGGTGGGTCGTTTCATCGAAGAGAATTTTGGTCAATCCTTCTTCACGTCCATTGGCCAATGCCCGCCCACTGGCAGCCCAAGGAAAAACCGCTTTGCCATAGGAAAGGCCTGCAGCTTTAGCAGCGGTTTCCGTCAAACCAGTCCAGGCCACTTCAGGATCCGTATAGGCCACAGCGGGAATCTGCCGAATGTCGAGTCCGCTGGGCAGACCGGCAGCCACTTCAGCTGCCACATGCCCTTCATGCACCGCCTTATGCGCCAACATGGGCTGACCGACCACGTCACCGATGGCAAAAATATGGGAAACAGAAGTCCGTTGCTGCCGATCTACGGGAATAAACCCGCGTTCATCCACCCGCACTCCTGCCCGCTCTGCCGCAATTCCATGACCGTTTGGCGTACGCCCCGTTGCCACCAGAATGGCATCGAAACGTTCCGGCGCAGGGGTCTCCCCCTGACTCTGCCATTGCACCCAGAGTCCGTCAGCACGAGCCTCCACCGCTGTCACTTGGGTATTCATATGAAGCCGTCCAAACTTTGCGACATTGCGCTTTTCCCACACCTTGACCAAGTCACGGTCCGCTCCCACCATCAATTCTGGCGACATTTCCACCACTTCGATGTATGACCCCAAAGCGCCATATACCGTTGCCATCTCAAGCCCGATAATCCCTCCCCCCAACACCAACAGACGAGGCGGCACCGAGGCCAGCGCCAAGGCTCCGGTAGAATCAAAAATCCGCGGATCTTCCGGCAAGAACGGCAGCCGCACCGAGGAAGAACCCAACGCCAAAATCGACTGTTCAAACTCGACCATGCGTGACTCCCCAGTCGCATCCTTAACTTCCAAATGATGCGAATCGAGAAAGCGTGCCTCCCCCTGCCATACTTCTACCTTACGTGCTTTCGCCAAACGACCCAACCCCCCCCGGAGTTTGCCCACCACTCCGTCTTTCCAGGATCGCAAAATTTCCAGATCGATCTCCGGCGCAGCAAAACGCACCCCGTGGGGAGCCAAGGCCAAGGCAGCCTCCTTGGTCGCTGCCACATGCAGCAAGGCCTTGGAAGGAATACAGCCAACATTGAGACATACCCCTCCCAAATATGGCGACTTTTCCACCAGAAGGGTCCGACGTCCCAGATCAGCACTTCTGAAGGCGGCCGAATACCCCCCCGGCCCAGCACCCACGACAACCACATCAAAATTCGCGCTCACCCCACTTCTCCCCAAGCCAACCCTCTGTTCACAGTACCATCCGCCGTACATCATTCAACACCTGACGCAACGCTTCATTGAAACGTGCTGCCGTCGCTCCATCAATGACCCGATGGTCATAGGACAGAGATAAGGGAAGCATCCACCGTCCGCGCACCGCGCCTTCATACCATTGCGGCTTTTGTAGCGCACGCCCAGCCCCCAAAATCGCGACCTCAGGGGCATTGATGATGGGCGTAAAAAACGAACCTCCTACCCCCCCAAGACTCGATACCGAAAAGGTGCCCCCTTGCATTTCTTCAGGGCTCAACTTCCCTTCTCGAGCTCGCCTGGCCAAGTCTGCCACCTCACGCGAGAGCTCGCGCAGTCCCTTGTCCGGAACTTTTCGCACCACGGGAACCATCAATCCGTGAGCCGTGTCAGCGGCAAATCCCAGATTGATATAGTGCTTGAGAATCAATGCATCTCCCTGCAATGACGCATTAACTTCCGGGAATTGGGGCAAAACCGTTGCCAAAGCCTTGAGCAAAAAAGTCAGAAGCGTGATTTTAGGATCATCTGCCTTGGCTTCATGATTCAGTTGCTGCCGAAAATTCTCAAGATCCGTAATGTCCGCTTCTTCATGATTGGTTACATGGGGAATCATGACCCAGTTGCGATGTAGATTGGCCCCGGAAATTTTACGAACACGACCGAGGGGACGTGCTTCCACCGGACCGAATTTGGCAAAATCAATGTCCGGCCAAGGTAACAGATTCAACTCGGATCCGGCAGAAGGGCTTTGCAAAGCCGCCTTGACAAAAGATTGCACATCTTCACGCAAAATACGGTTTTTTGGGCCACTGCCGCGCACTCGTGTCAAATCCACGCCCAACTCGCGCGCGAAACGTCGCACCGAGGGGCCGGCGTGAGCAGTGATCAGAGCGGCCTCTGCTTCTGCTGCCAGCACCGTCACTTCAGGAGGTATGGGCAAAGAGGGAGAAGTCATCGTTCCCAACACGACCGGAACAACTGCAGCTGCGGGCTCAACCATACCCCCTACGGGCGATTCCGACGGTGCAACTTCAGGCACACGCTCCAGTGGCACCGCCACTTCCTGTTCCTGACCCACCGTTTCCAACATCAGTATGAGGGTACCTTCGGACACCCGATCCCCCAATTTGAGCATGACACGCTGGACTTTCCCCGCCATCGTGGTGGGCACCTCCAGAGTTGCCTTGTCCGACTCGAGAGTAATCAAAGCTTGGTCCGCCTGCAGGACATCACCCTCCTTGACGAGAATTTCGATGACTGGAATATTTTTAAAATCGCCGATGTCTGGAACTCTGACTTCTGTCCCCATATAATGAATTTCCTTAAACAATAATGAAAGCAGGAATCTGATCTGGTAAAGTACTGGGCCGAACAGGATAAAGCCCACCGAGGTCCTGACGTCATCCTCGAAGTTTATCCCTTGCAACACGGAGTGATTTTACCATGAGCACTTACCCCTCGACGGGAAGCACAAGATGAACCGTCAGTTAATTTTTCCGGTGGGTGCGGCACTCTTGGCGTGCGCGCTCCTGCTGACCAGAGTCGCCTTTCACCCGCCGTCGCCCCCGAGCAAATCCACGCCCTCCATCAACCATCTGACATTGCCCGACCTGACCGGAAAACCGCAAGGACTCAACCAATGGTCAGGGCATCCCCTTCTGATCAATTTTTGGGCTCCGTGGTGCACCCCTTGCCGCGAGGAACTGCCCATGCTGGTTCGCATTTATCCTGAATGGAAAGAAAAGCAGCTGCAATTCGTGGGAATTGCCATGGATTCTCCCGAAGCCGTCACGACCTTTCTGCAAGCCCATCCCGTGCCCTACCCTACCTTGATCGGCCAGGACAACACCCTCACCTTGACCAAGCCTCTGGGAAATGCGCAACAGGGTCTGCCCATGACCGTACTCATGAATAGCGCAGGGCACATCGTCTGGGTAAAACTGGGACGTCTCAAAGAAAATGAGTTGACCTCCATGCTCGCCAAAACCCTCGTTCGTTAAGGGTCAAAGCCACCCTTTTTCAGCAAAACTGACGAGGTCCGCCCCCGCCACCAGAAAATGATCCAGTACCCGAATATCCACCAAAGTCAAAGCCCGTTTCAGCACTTCGGTCAAATGACGGTCTGCTTCGCTGGGTTGGGCCAACCCCGAAGGATGATTATGGGCCAGCAACACAGCAGCCGCATTGTGGCGTAACGCGGCTTTGACAACTTCACGAGGATACACGGCGGTTTGGGTGAGGGTCCCGCGAAACAATTCCTCCGCCTCGATCAGATGATTCTGGGCATCCAAAAACATGACCCAGAATGACTCATGAGGTTGGCCCTTGAATGCCAAACGCCAATAGTCTGCAACCACAGACGGTTGATTCATCACCGCCCCTTGGCGCATCTGCTCATTCAGCCAGCGACGAAAAATTTCGCGCAGAATCGTCCCTTTGTGTGGCAACTTCCCAAACCCTCCTGCAAATAACGGCTCAAGACTCGATTCACAGGCCCGATAATTCCCCCTTCCCCCGAACAAACAGGTTAATAACTGCGCATTGGTCCACTGCCCATAGGTTTCCATGACAAATTCCCAGAAAAACACCATTGTGGCCCATTGAAATCCCGAACCGCATCCGAACAACCTCACTTCACCCGACTTTAACGCGGGTCTATTCGATAGGAATTCGGTTTAGA
>JAAGNR010000034.1 GCA_010435995.1 Ferrovum sp.
GACTGCCTCCTGCGCATCCTGCTGGAAGTGAAGAAGTTTTCCGAATTTCACTTCATCAGTGAAGAAAATCTCATGCACGAAATTCATTATCCGGGCACAGAAGCCCATGAATTAATTCACTCGGAACTTCTGTCACAACTTGAAGTTATGATAGGACGAGTCTCCAAGAAAAAGGAATTTCCAGACGATCTTCTCTATTTTTTGAATCAGTGGATTCTCGGCCACATCGCTCATGAAGACCAGCACATTGCTGACTATGCACGATTCTCGCAAAATCGCCCAGTTGCTGAAAATATTTACCCTGAATATCTTGGAGTCGTGACATCACCCGGTCCATCCTTCGAAAACTCGTGAGCAATTTTCTCTGGGTCTTCCTCAGTTATCTCGGCACAGGGCTCTTGGGTTTACAGTTAGCCATTCCCCCCGGCTATGCCTCCCCCATCTTTCCTGCCGCCGGTATCGCTGTCGCCGCAGGATTGCTCGGAAGCAGAGCACGTTTCTTCGGGATTTTCTGTGGCTCCGTTGCTCTCAACGTGTGGGTAGCTGGCCATGCCAATGCCTCTACCCTCCAAGGCCTGTTCGTCGCTCTGGCCATCGCCACCGGAGCCTGGCTTCAGGCATGGGCGGCCACCCGCCTGGTGCAGCATTTTTTGGGGGAATCTTGGCGCAAGCTGGATGATTACCGCTCCATTCTGCGGTTTTTTTTATGGGGAGGCGTGCTGCCCTCCCTCATCTCCACCACCATAGCCAATTTGGCCATGGCCCTCGCCCACCTCAACAATTCCGACCATATTTTGTCCAGCTGGCTGACCTGGGGCATCGGTGACTGTCTTGGAGTTTTACTATTTTCCCCCATGACCCTCAGCGTAGCATTGTACCGAGAAAGGTTCTGGGGCCAGCGCATGCTATCGGTCACCATTCCCACACTGGGAGTGCTATTGACCATGATTCTCGCCTATCTATACATCGATAGAACTGCGGAAAATTCCGGCAATACTACCCTTACCAACTGGGTATGGCTTGCTCTGGCACTTCTCTTGACTGCCTTACTGCAGTATCTGTTGCTGGTTATTTCAGGAATCGGCCCCCTCACTCGCCGCAAAGTTCAAGAAAAAACCCACGACCTACGTCAAAAAGCCGCCGAGTTGGCTGCTGAACGCCAAGAGTTCCGTCATGTGATCGAAAGTTTCCCTTACGGAATTTTGATTCATCGTTATGGACGCATCGTATTGGCCAACAAACGGGCCCTCGAATTGCTTCACGCCCCCCAACCAGAATCCCTACTGGGTCAGGAAGTGCTCTCTCTGGTACACCCTGATTTTCATGCGACCGTCGCCGCACGCATTCATGCCACCCGCTCCGGACGGGATGTGGCTACCATCGAGGAGCGCTTGGTGACCCTCGACGGGTTCGAATTTGAAGCCGAAGTCGCCGCACTCTCCATCACTTTCGAAAATGAGCCATCATCCCTCGCCGTCTTCCACGACATTCGCCAGCAAAAGGAGAAGGAAGCGCTGATCTGGCGTCAGGCCAATTATGATCCCCTGACGGGATTACCCAACCGCCGCCTGTTTCATGACCGTCTTGAACAGGAGATCCTTAAATCAAACCTTCGCCGCGAACCTTTTGCCCTATTTTTCATCGATCTCGACCGATTCAAGGAAATCAATGATACTTTGGGCCACGAAAAAGGGGATCGATTATTGGTGGAAGCTGCTCAACGAATTCGTGATTGTCTCCGCGAAGGAGACACGGTGGCCCGACTTGGTGGCGATGAATTTACCGCCATCATTCCTCAACTGGCATACGGAACATTATTGGCCGATCTGGCTATCAAAATCATTAACCGATTGTCTCAACCTTTTCCTCTGGGAGATGGTCAGACTGGCTACCTTTCCGCCAGTATCGGCATCACTTTGTACCCTACGGATGCGTCCGATGTTTCCACCTTGCTGAAACAGGCCGACCAGGCCATGTATGCCGCCAAAAACGGGGGGCGCAATGGGTTTCGCTATTTTTTACCCAGCATGCAAGAAAAAGCGCGAGAAAAACTGGCCCTCACCACCGACCTGCGCCAAGCACTCCAGCGCGGTGAATTGGTGGTGTATTATCAACCCATTGTAGAGACCACAACGGGTCGTATCCTCAAGGCGGAAGCCCTGTTGCGCTGGCATCATCCCCAACGAGGGTTGATTGGGCCCAACATCTTCATCCCTCTGGCAGAAGAGTCCGGCCTCATTATCGAGATCAGCAACTGGGTATTCACTCAAGCCATCGAAGCGGTACAAGACTGGAATCGCCGCTTTGAACTCGTCATCTCCGTGGGAGTCAATCAATCTCCGATTCAGTTCGAGAATATCGACCTCAATCAGCGCTGGATGACGCCCTTGACCCGCGCCAAACTTCCCGCTCCTGGAATTACCATAGAAATCACGGAAGGCGTATTGCTGCACGATTCAGAACGCGTCAAATCCACTCTGAAAGCCTATCATGAAAGAGGAATCGAGGTTTCCATCGATGATTTTGGGACCGGCTTTTCCGCACTCTCATACCTCAAACATTTTGCCGTGGACTTCCTCAAAATCGACCGTTCGTTCATCCACGATATCGACCTCGACTTCACCAATCAGGCCCTGACCGAAGCCATCATCATCCTTGCTCACAAATTGGGAATCAAAACCATTGCTGAAGGAGTAGAGACCGTCGCTGAACGTGAAGTACTGACGCGCTTGGGGTGTGACCTGGTTCAGGGGTTTCTTTACTCACCCGCCCTACCTCGAGATCATTTTGAAATTCTTCTGACGCAGCAAGGGCGGCCGGTACCCGCTCAACCAGCGCAGGTGATGTAACGATGGAACTCACCGTCGAATTTGGTCCGATTCTGGAAACTGCCCAACGCTGGATGCCCGCCGTCACATACCGCCGGTTGCACCTACTGACCTCGCGGGAAAACTTGCCGCTCTTTCTCCCACTCCGCGGCATTCAATTTCTGGCCATTATTGTAGCCCATGAAGTTACCTTTGTGGATCACTTGGAGAAACATCGTGCCGTGTTACGCTGGCATCGCTTTCAACCC
>JAAGNR010000035.1 GCA_010435995.1 Ferrovum sp.
AGAAGAAATCCACGAACTTCTGGCAAAATATGTCACCGCGCTGGAACACTATTGCCATGCCGCTCCATACAACTGGTTCAACTTTTATGATTTCTGGAAGTCTGCAGACCGTGAAAATTCCTGAGCGCATACGCACGGTTTTCCTCGTCTGGCTAGCCTGGATGCTCCCCTTTTTCAGCGCCCATGCAGAAAACTGGAACCTGCCACAACTGATGCAAATGATGGCGCAGAATAAGGCAGGCAAAGCCTCCTTTGTCGAAAAGAAATATATTGGCGCCTTGGATCAACCCATTTTGTCCACCGGCAATCTCTCTTTCATGACACCAGACAAACTCGAAAAGCACACACTGACACCCAAACCCGAATCCCTGATCCTGAACGGCGACCAACTCACCCTCGATCGCCCCGGAAAACAGTCTATGACCGTCAGTCTCGAGGAATACCCGGAAGTCGCAACCTTCATCGAAAGCATACGCGGAACGCTGGCGGGAGACCGCACGGCGTTGGAAAAACTCTACGCTCTAAAACTCACGGGGCAGGTAGAAAACTGGCAATTAGTACTCACGCCAAAGCAGGAACGCATGAGTAGCATTTTCAGCAGTATTCGTATCAGTGGCTCACAGGCGAAAGTAAATTCCATCGAACTGAATCAGCGCGATGGCGATCACTCCGAAATGATCATCACCCAAATTCCCGACTCATGAAGACGAAGGGGAAGCGCTTGATTTTGGCACTCTGGCTGGCAACCTTGCTGGCCTGCGGCATAATCATTGCCCGAACCAGCTTTGTATCCGACCTGTCCGCCTTTATGCCCAAGGCCCCAAGTAGCCGCCAACAGGTACTGATCGACCAATTTCACGACGGCATCATCGCGCGCCTGATCATGATTGGCATCGAAGGTGGGGATGCGACCGAACGCGCCCGATTGTCGCTCGAGTTGGGAACGCGGTTGCGTACTTCTGGACTTTTCGTCGGAGTACAGAACGGTGATGTCGCCACTGAACAACGCGACCATGCCTACTTTTTTGACAACCGCTACCTTCTCAGTCCGGACATCTCACCTGAACTATTCACTGTGGCAGGACTGCATAATGCCATCGGCGATTCGATCGATGCGCTTTCAGGTAATGTTGGCTTGATCCTAAAAAAACTCTTTCCGCGTGACCCCACGGGGGAAACTTTGCAGCTCCTCGAACAGTTTGCGGGGAACAACCAACCACGAAACCTAAATGGCGTATGGGCATCACGCAACGGAACACGCGCAGTTCTGCTGGCATATACCCGTGCCCCCGGAACAGATACCGAAGCCCAAGCCCATGCCGTCGACTTCATCCGTCAGACCTTTGACAAACTTCCGGATCGCCAGTCCTCCATCCACATCGCCATGAGTGGGACCGGAGTGTTTTCAGTGAAATCCCGCAATACCATAGAAGGCCAGGTGACGAAACTCGCCACTGCCAGCCTGGCATTGGTGATCTGTCTGCTGTTGCTGGTCTACCGTTCACCCCGACTGCTCCTTCTTGGTCTGCTCCCCGTCCTTTCCGGAGCACTGGCCGGAGTGGCTGCCGTCAGCCTGATATTCGGGCAAGTTCACGGACTTACCCTAGGTTTTGGGACTACGCTGATCGGTGAAGCCGTCGACTACTCCATCTATTTCTACTTGCAACGTGCAGGACACCTAGACCCCAATCACTTCTGGCGCACCCTGTGGCTCGGGGTATCCACCTCGATGGCGGGTTTTGCTACTTTGCTCTTCTCTGGTTTTCCTGGGCTTTCTCAGCTTGGAGTGTATTCTCTCACCGGATTGATCAGTGCAGCCATCGTCACGCGTTTCGTACTCTCAGCCCTGTTACCTCGGCAACTCAACCTGCGTGATCTCAGCCGCGCCGGTTGGGTGCTCGACACTCTCCTTTGCCATGCTGCTCGCCTACGCTGGGTGCCTGTGATGCTGACGTTGGGGGCCTGCAGTGTCATCCTCGCACATAGCGAAAAAATGTGGAATCGAAATTTGGCAACATTGAGCCCCATCTCCAAGGAAGACCAGGAATGTGATCTACAGTTGCGCAATGATCTTGGCTCAAGTGACTTGCGGTTCATGGTGGTATTTACTGCGACGAATGAAGAACCAGCGCTTCAGGGCGCAGAGCAGGTCGGCACCATACTACGCAGACTGGTGCGTGACAAGGAGATCGCCGGCTTCAACTCGCCGGCTTTCGCGTTGCCCAGCCTGGCTCTGCAACGCGCCCACCAACAAGACATTCCCCCTGCCGAAGAGATGCGCCAACGATTGCAGCAGGCACTCCACGGTTTGCCTGTCACCATCGACAAGCTACAGGGATTTCTGACTGACCTGCAGACCACGCGCACCCGTCCACTGTTACAGAGAGCCGATCTGGACGGGACCTCCGCCGCACTTCTGGTGGATTCTCTCCTCATCAAACGCCCTGCCGACACTTTGGTACTGATGCCATTACGCCCCCTCAATGGCAGTGCCGACACGCCACTGGATATCAACCACGTTGAGAGTGTCTTGCAAAGTGCTCGGCTTGCACACCCCATCGTCATTGATCTGCTGGAAGAATCGACGCGCCTCTTTGAAAACTACCGCCAGGAAATTCTGTTGCAATCCGGCTTTGGTTGTTTCATCATTTGCGCATTGCTACTGGGCACCCTGAAATCCGTATCGCGTACCTTACGCGTGGTTACCCCTTTGTTCTGCGCGGTTGTCTGCGATACCGCCGCAATATTACTGAGCGGGACCCAATTGACGATCCTACACTTGGTCGGACTGCTGCTGGTAGTCGCCATTGGGTCCAACTATGCGCTGTTCTTCGAGGGCGCTGAACGAAGCCAGTCCGCAGCAGAACGTCGTCAGATGCAAGTCTCTCTGGTGGTAGCCACCCTCACCACCGTTGGCAGCTTTGGCGTTCTCGGCCGATCGAGTCTCCCCGTATTATCAGCCATAGGGAACACCGTCAGTCTGGGCGCCCTGTTCTCATTCATTTTTTCCGCCATCCTGACGCGTGGGAAAAACAAGATGGCCATGCCATGAACCACTTTGCCGTTCCTCTCCCCTTATCCAGGGAACCCTGGCGCCCTGCCCCGCTGATCCAGTTCTCTCTGGCCCTCCATGTCGCCACATTGGCGCTGATTGTGTTCTCTCCTTCCCTCTGGCTTTGGGGTGTGGCCGTGGTACTGTTCGACCATATCCTTCTATTTGCATCATCGATGTGGCCTCGAAGCTCACTCCTTGGAAACAATCTGGTGCGCCTTCCTCCGGCTGCAATACAACGCCGAGAAGTGACGCTCACTTTTGATGATGGCCCGGATCCCACTGTCACCCCACAAGTCCTGCATATCCTAGCCAAGCATCAGGTGCACGGTACCTTCTTCTGTATCGGTGAAAAGGCTGCCGCCTATCCTGACCTTTGTCGTGCCATCGTGGCGCAGGGCCACACCATCGAAAATCATGGTCAACGCCATCGCCATCACACGGCACTATCCGGATTCCGTGGTTGGAAGCGCGAGATCGGGGATGCTCAAGAGACCCTAGAACAAATCACCGGCAGACGGCCACAGTTTTTCCGGCCCCTGGCCGGATTGCGCAATCCCTTTCTGGATCCCGTACTCTACCGTCTTGGGATTCGACTGGCCACTTGGACACGGCGTGGCTACGATACCCGCTGCGATAACGCCGAAATTGTGCTGGCACGATTGACCAAAAATCTCGCTGCAGGTGACATCCTGTTACTGCACGACGGACATTCTGCCCGGAACAAACAGGACACTCCCGTCATCCTCGAATTACTACCGCAGTTGCTCGCACATCTGGCCGTATGCAATCTCCATCCCGTTCCTCTGAGCGCAAGCACCGGTTTTGATAACCCTCCGAAGAAACCCGCACAACATGAGCAGCCATGAAATGCCACCCATAAAAAACCACGCTCCATCATGGGTACTGCCCATCGGGCATACCTGGATTGCAGCGCACATCCCGCACCAAGGAAGCATGTGCTTGCTGGACCGTGTCGAATTCTGGGATGCAACCCGGATCATTTGCCGAGCACAGAGCCACCTTTCCCCCGACAATCCGTTGCGACACGAAGGCAGCCTGGGTATCACCAACGGCATCGAATATGCAGCGCAAGCAATGGCGGTACATGGTGCCCTGCTGGCGGCCACTGATGTAACACCTGCCGCCGGTTTCATTACCAGTGTGCGGAGTGTTCGGTGGAACCGCTTACGATTAGACGACATTGACGGCGAGTTGGAGGTGAGTGCGGAACGACTTTCCGGCAACGAACTCAATATCCTCTACGAATTTAGTCTGCTCTGCGCAAACATCGTCCTGCTATCCGGTCGCGCGAGTGTCATACTCGATGCCGCTGGTAACCGTAACCTCTTTTCCACGGGGGACAAATCTTCATGAAACGAGCACTGATCACCGGAGGAAGTGGCATCATAGGCGCGGCCATCAGCCGTCAACTCGCAGAGGCCAACATACATGTGATCATCCACGCCAACAGCAATATCAACAGCGCTCTTGCACTCTGTGAAGCATTGCGACAGGAAGGAAAATCTGCCGAAGCCGTCCAGTTTGATGTTACCGATGGCGATGCCACTCAAGCCGCCCTAGAAATATTATTACAGAATGGGCCGATCCAAATTCTGGTGAACAATGCGGGCATTCATGATGACGCAGTATTTCCGGGTATGCGGCGTGAGCAGTGGCATCGCGTCATCGATGTTTCGTTGCACGGATTTTTCAATGTCACTCAACCCTTGGTGATGCCCATGATACGCCACCGCTGGGGGCGGATTATCACCATTTCTTCCATCGCAGGCATTACCGGCAACCGTGGACAAACCAACTATGCCGCAGCCAAAGGGGCTTTGCATGCGGCAAGCAAGTCCCTTGCGCTGGAACTGGCCACCCGTCATATCACCGTCAATGCCGTTGCACCTGGCATCATCGAATCCACGATGAGCCAGCAGGCATTTGATGCAGAATCCATTGCCCGCTTGGTCCCAATGAAACGCGCTGGTAAACCCCAAGAGGTAGCGGCACTGGTTGAATTTCTAACATCAGAACAAGCCTCATACATTACCGGTCAGGTGATCATGGTAAACGGCGGGATGATTTGAAGGTCTACTGCAGGATGTACAGCCAGTCAAGCAACCTCGAACGGCAGAGCAAGACCACCGGCACATAGCCAACGCGCATACAATCGAAAATCTTTCTGTTGTCCAGCTGTCATGCGACGGTACTGATCCTGAGCCAACCGCCGAGTTTCCATATCGGGTTCGCGACGGGAAGAACTTTTAAATATCACCATGAACGGGGCCAGAGCGGTGGCGTAACGAGTCACATTATCGTGAATCCGCAATTCCCGGGTCAATTCCTCAACACTGAAAGCGGCTCTAAGAGAATTGAAATAGTCGCGTGTAAACTTGTCCGGTTGACAGTCGCGACGGTCTTCTGAGAAGAAACGTTGCGTGCTGGTACGCTTGAGCCGTCCAAAATCGACGAAATACAAACTGCCCCCCGGTTTCAGCACACGCTGTACTGCTCGCATCGTATGGGATAGTTCGGTCAAATCGCGAAGGTGGTGGAGGGACATGGTGGAAACCACGCAATCGAAGGAAGCATCTTCAAATCTCTTCAGCGTAGTCATGTCGCCAACTTCTAGTTTAATGTTTTCAATCTTGTTGCTACACACAGTGTTATGAGCAAAGTCGAGCATCTGCAGTGACGCATCGAGTCCTGTGAAATGCACCCGTGGATTGAGCCGTGCCATTTGCACCAGTTGATTGGCTGGGCCGCAACCCATATCCAGCACGGAATCTCCCTGCCGCACCAGCGGAATGATCTGTAGCGCATGATACAAATTGACAAAAGCCAAGAGCCCGTCTTCTCGACCCACCAGATCGAACGCCTCATTTTGAGTCCGGTCATCCATGACCAATTCCGGTTCAGGCACACGCGGTAACACCTGCCGCGAAAGATGCTCGAGAGCCAAATGGGCAAACATGAGCGGGCCAGACAGGGGACGGCAACAACATACGCGCAGTTTATCCGCCAAAAAACCACCCATGCCCACGGTTACTCAGGTTTGGTCGCTTGGTATTCGGTCAAAATACTCATGTTCTTGACTTCGATATGACGATGTACCGAGGTAAACCCACTGGCTTCAAGCGTGGCCAAAACCTGTGCCGGTGGCACACAGGCTTCAATGGTATCCCAATAGTAGCGCCACAAAAGCGGCGTGTTCTTCCTGCGTCCCACGAGCATGGCGAGCAAAGGTACCACCCCTTTCATGTAGGCCTTAAGCAGGAAATGTCCTAAACGGCTTTCCGGATGGGTGATCTCAAGGATGCACAAGCTCGCTCCAGGTTTCATCACACGATGAAATTCTCGGAATGCCAATGACAGATCGCTGATGTGGCGTAACGCATAGCCCATGCTCAAAAAATCAAAATGAGCGTCAGGGAATGCCATGGCTTCAGCTCTGCCTTCCACCAACGTCACACCCTCAGGAACCTGCGCATTCCGCATCATGCCTAGGCTCGGGTCGATGCCGGTAACCAAGCTAGGGTTACCGGTAATACGAACTGCCTCGCGCGCCATCAATCCGGTCCCCACGCCCACATCCACCATTTTCATGCCCGCTCTGAGACCCGCTCGCTCAAGAGCCTGACCTCGATACCACCCCCCCGTTCCAAAGCCAAGAATGCGTTCCATCCGATCATAATCTTCTGCCGTACTATCGAACATTTCGAGGACAAAGCCACTTCTCGCCACCTCATCCGTGTAATAGTGAGTGAGCGGCAAATGTGGGGCTTGGGCAATTTGAACAACTTTGTTGTCATTGGTAGAGTTCATTTGATCACTCAATGTATGTCCGCTATCTCGGCACACTGATTTAGCGTAGCTGACGAAATGCCAGAACCGCATTGCTACCGCCAAAGGCAAACGAATTACTGATCGCCGCCCCAAAAGGGCGATCGCGCAGACCGCAACCCATCACATGACGCACCCCTTGGCAATCTGCCGACACTTTCTGAAGATGCGCAGTGGGCGGGATTTCTTGCCTGGCCACGGCAAGAACCGTGATTGCGGCCTCCATCGCCCCTGCCGCACCAAGCAGATGACCGTGCATGGATTTTGTCGAACTGACAGCCAAATCAGCCGCATCTGCACCAAAAACTGTGCGCAGCGCATCAATCTCTATTGGATCACCTTCCTGGGTGGCGGTTCCGTGCGCATTCACATAGCCCATGGTAGCAGGAGACAGTTCGGCTTCTTCCATAGCAGCCTTGATTGCCTTGATTTGCCCCACTGCATCTGGACGCACCAAGTGGGAATGATCGCAGCTTTGTCCATATCCGGCCAGTTCACAATAAATGCGTGCGCCGCGCGCCACCGCATGATTCCAGTCTTCCAGAACCAACGCCGCTCCACCTTCGCCCAGAACCAGTCCGGTGCGCCCCTCCTGAAACGGACGACAGGCACAATAGGCGGATTCCTCATCGCCCTCAGCGACAACCCGCATCGCATTCCATGCCAGCATCATCGACAACGACAGTGGCGCCTCCGAGCCACCGGCAATCATCAATCTGGATTCTCCTGACTGGATACGACGATAGGCTTCGCCAATGGCTACCGCCGACGAGGCACAAGCCACTGAATAACTCAAACAAGAGCCTCCGAGACCCAGCGCAATCGCAATATTAGAGGCAGCGGCATTATGCATGGCGAGCGCAACTGTCAAAGGCGACACACGCCGTTTCCCCCGTTCGAAGAAATCCAAATACCCCTTTTCGTAGGTGAGTGCACCTCCCGCCCCCGTGCCCCAAGACACGCCAAAATCATCCGCTCCCGCGCCTATGCGAGCAAAGCCGGCATCGCTCCAGGCAGAAAAAGCTGCGGCAAGCCCAAGTTGACTAAAACGATCCGTCATACTGGACAAAGAACGCCCGATGGTGAGTTCAGGGCTAAATGATGTACAACACACGGCGGGCTGGGACAGATCGTCTGGCGATGATGGGTGTCGGTACAAGCGCACCGCGGACTCTCCAACCATCATCCGCTCAAAAAAATCTTCGGCATCCCCTCCGAAGGGGCTCACCATACCAATTCCGGTCACAACGACCCTACGGCGCATGGGCTTACTCATTTCCGATGGCTGGCTTATACTGCTCTACAATCTCAAGCAACTGACCTACGGTTTCTGGCATCGGCAAGTTTTCCGGCAGATGGATACCATAATTGTCTTCTATCTCGAAAATCAATTCGAGCAACCCCAATGAGTCAATTCCGATCTCTTTGATTTTGCTCTCTGGCGTCAGAATTTCAGGGGGATTATCGACATGCTTTTCCAGATACTTTTTGATGATATCAAGATTATTAACCATAGATAATGTATAAGTATTCCAAGTTTGATTTTTAGAAATAATTTGACCGAATCTGATGCATGGCAACTTGAAACGTATTGTCAGAATTCCGCAATCTTACCCTATTTTCACCCACCTCACGAACGCCAAATCTAGTCACTCTATCCGGCTCATAAATGCGCTGCATGCCCCTTGCAGAGCTATCCATTGCGCAACAATGCAGGCACCATTACAATGCTCCCAATTTGGTCTATTTTCCCAAGACCAGATGAGGCAATTCTTCCGGAATCTTGACAAAAATTGTCCTTATCAAAATGACCCTATTCTTTGCATCATGCAACCGTTAGTCCTGAATCACTACACTTTGGTCAATGCCTTGGGTCGTGGCTTGTCACCCACCTTTACTGCGTTGAGTACCAAGAAATCCGGGCTGCGTCCATGCGATTTCTTGGATGTACCCATCAATACCTATATCGGCCGAATCGCTGGACTGGAAGAGGAACCCATTGTCGCACGCCTCCGCGAATTTGATTGCCGCAATAACCGACTCGCCCAGTTGGGACTGGTCTCTGACGGCTTCGATACCGCAGTTGCTGCAGCTTGTAACCGCTATGGGGCACACCGTATTGCCGTGATTCTGGGCACCAGCACTTCGGGAATACTCGAAACCGAGCAAGCCTACCGCAGGCGCGACATGAAAGGGGCATTGCCTGAAGACTTCCGCTATCGCACAACCCATGAAAACTACTCTGTCACCGACTTCGTACGTCGCTACCTCAAACTCGAGGGGCCCGCACTGACCATTTCCACCGCTTGCTCTTCCAGCGCCAAAGTATTTGCCTCAGCCTACCGACTGATGGACAACAACCTGTGTGATGCCGCAGTTGTGGGAGGGGTAGACAGCTTATGCATGACGACACTCTATGGATTTTCCGCCCTAGAAGTCGTTTCCAGTACGCCCTGCCGCCCCGCTGATGCCGAGCGCAATGGCATATCCATAGGGGAAGCGGCGGGATTTGCTCTTTTGGAAAGGCCACAGGGCAGGAACGATGTTCCTGCCCTGCTCGGTTATGGGGAAAGCAGTGATGCATACCACATGTCTTCGCCTCATCCCGAAGGAGCGGGAGCACGCCTCGCAATGAAACGCGCGTTGCAACAAAGCCGCCTCGATACTACGCAAATCGACTATATCAACCTGCATGGCACGGCAACACGTGCCAATGACAGTGCCGAAGATCTGGCGGTTTCTACCCTATTTGGTCGCCTCACGCCCTGCAGTTCGACGAAAGGTTGGACCGGTCACACTCTGGGAGCCGCTGGGATCACCGAAGCAATCATCGGCTGCCTCTGCCTGCGCGAAGGCCTGTTACCTGCCAGTCTCAACACCACCAAGGTCGATCCAAACTTTACGATGAATGTCCTGCTGGAAAATCACCATCAACCACTCGTACGCATGCTGAGCAATTCCTTTGGTTTTGGTGGCAACAATGCCAGCCTCATTTTCGGGTATCCCGAACCATGATCGTTCATATAAAAGGAATCGCAGTCAATGGCCCCGGATTCGGAAGCTGGGCCGAACTCCGCAACCATCTCGTCGCCGGCACCGATCTAACCCATGATCCTCAACTTCCCCCGCAAGGGACCATTCTGTCCGGTGCTGAACGTCGGCGCGCCAGTCCTACGATAAAACTGGCGGTAGATGTTGCCCAAGCAGCCCTGTTAAGCTCAGGCATGGACGCCGAAGATCTGGCGCTCGTATTTGCTTCATCCAACGGCGACACGCTTACCATTCATCAACTCTGTGAAGCACTCGCTACACCGGAGCGACTCGTTTCCCCCACCCGCTTTCACAATTCGGTACACAATGCGCCCGCAGGATACTGGAGTATTGCCTCCGGTTCGAGGCAACCTTCTTCGAGCATATGCGCTGGGGACGACAGTTTTGCCGCTGGCTTGGTGGAAGCAACCAGTCAATGTCTTACGGAAGATGTGCCCGTACTGTTGGTCACCGTCGATCTCCCCTTCCCCGAACCTTTGTATGAAAAAACTCCAGGGCACCAACCCTTTGGAGTAGCCCTGGTTTTGGATAGCCATGCCGAAGGGAGTTATGCCCAGATGACGATCTCCATCGCGAAGAGTACTCCCATGGACGTTACTTCGATGACAGATCCGGTGTTGGAAAATCTGCGCTGCGATTCTTCGGCTTCCCGCTCATTACCCCTGCTGGCTGCGTTAGCCGCTGCCGGAAAACGTCTGGTGGTACTCCGTTATTCAGGAGATCTGCAACTCAGTGTGACAGTGGAACCTCTTTACGTCCATTCCTCCTGCCCTTGATCAAAGCGGGAAGACGCAGAACAAACCCCAAGAGTAGCCGTATATGCATGAAAGTCAGCAGGGCATTGTCGCGCAAATAATTAAAATGGGAGACCCCGCCTTCTTCTTGGCTGAAGTACTTGACTGGGGCATCGAGATTGATCGGACGCACCCCATCCCAACACAACCGCACTACCGCTTCAGGATCAAAATCAAAGCGTCTCATCCATCGTTGTTGGCACATCACCCTAAGCAGCGGGCCCACTGGATACACCCGAAATCCAAACAGGGAATCACCGATTCCCGCCTGAAGAGTTTCAAAATTGGCCCACCAGTTAGAAATTTTACGCCCGCGTACGCGAATCATCGGTGCGCTGGTATCAAACTGCGGGTAACCCAGTATCATGGCATCAGGATGAGACTCAGACACCCGCATAAAATCGATGATGCGTTCTGACGGATGCTGTCCATCCGCATCCATGGTCAACACATGGGTAAAACCTGCCCCCTGTGCCTTACCCAGACCAAACATCACCGCCGCCCCTTTGCCGCGGTTGGTGGAAAGTATTAATACCTGAAGTCCATCATCAACCACCGCCATTTCAAGCAATATTTCACCGCTACCATCGGTACTGCCATCCACCACAACATACACAGGATTCCACTGTCGACGTGCTTCACGCACCGTAGCAAACAACTTGTCACCGGTATTGAAGCTGGGTATCAAAACCACATGCGTCGTAGAGGGAATCATGTGGTCTTTGCTGCGGGATCACCCTCAATCTGGCTGCGACAATAATTTTCCAGACGGAAGATAAAGGGCCTGACTTCGGCCGGCGGCAAAAAGCGGTCCCCGAGTCGAGCACGGAAAACCAGAGGGAATTCGGGTTTCTGCAACAGAGATCTCCCTTTGCACAGAAATGGGTGATTGATTTCAATGAATATTGTCTGTACAGGAGCTTTAGCCCGTTTGGCGATTAAGGCAAACCCTCCCCTGAATGGCCCCATCGAATTTCCATTGGTCCTCGTTCCTTCTGGAAACACCAGCAACTGGCTACCTGCTTCAATTTCCCGAGTGGCATCGACGATCAGCTTGGCCTGTGAAATATTACGAATGTACCCCGCCAACCTGGCGCCCCCCCCAAGGAACAACTGCCCCCAAAGATGGGCCTTGATAATGCAAGTGACGTTCGGCAAGCGTGAAATAATCAGTACTACATCTATCAATGATGGATGATTGGGGATAATGATCAGAGACCGCTCATTATATAAACTGTCAAGAGCACTCAGATCGCAGACGACAATCCCGCTCAATTCCAAAACGCGCAGATAAATCCGGAAACCAAACATCACGACCAACCGACCAAGACGGATCCCCTTGCGTTTCGGCAGAAGCCTGCCCAACGGAATCGCCACCAAACTCCACACTAAGCACATCGCCGCAAACAGCGCCAACCCCCCGTAATAGACCAAATACTCATAGGCCATCACCGGCCATGAGAAAAGCCCTATCCGTCGTCTTTCTCTCAAAATTCACCTTGGTCAATAACGCACATGACAGACTCATCTCGTACCCAATCGAGCCGATCAGGATAACGCCAAAAATCTGAAAATCGATTTAAGCAAATATATATCATATCCCTTCAATCCAGAATGCTTCCACTTCGACAAGAAGGTCTGCGCGACAAATATCCGCCTGCAAATAGACTCTGCAGTCTGCTGCTGGGAACTCGGCTGACAACTTGTCACGAACCATCGGATAATCTTCGGCATAGCGCAGGTATACATTGAAGCACCCCCCCTCCGCTCCGTAAGCATCAAACCCGTATGTCGCGGCTTGCTTGATGACGGCTCTCAAATTTATGAGCATTTCATCCACCTGTCGAGCCATATCTCCGGGGTATACCGTCTCCGAACCGAGGATGCTTGCGGTGCCCGAAATAAACAACGCATTGCCCACCAGCATACCCCGAGAAAAAACCGGGCTCTTTGGCCCAAAATTTTCGGGATAGTCGTAGGCACGGGTCTGGCGCGGATTTTCGAGAGATATGCCGGGAACCCTGCTTGCCAAAAAACCCAGAACCAAACCTCCGTCCTCAGTGCCCAAGGCACATGCAGCCGGCACCCCTCCCTCGAAAGCCCTGTCGATCTTGTGAGAAAACGCTTCGTGGCGACCCACATTAAACTCTCGATAGCGTTCCAGCTCGCGTCCAGTGTCGTTTATCCCTGGAAAATAATTCCACACTCTCAACAGATACGGATAACCCTCACGGTCCATCTTGTCGAAAATCGCTGAGTACCCCTGATGGGCCAGAAATTCCAGATTATCCCTGCCATCCTCAGCGAGAACCAAGCCACCAAAAATAAAGCCGTCATCCTGTGCACACACAAGGGACCCCACAGGACTCACTGTTACCCGTTGCGTAGAAACCCAAACTTCAAACCAAGTTTCCCCTCCCAATACGGACTGCTGCACCCATAAAAAAGGAAATTGTCGGTTTGAACATTGAGGTTCTACGCTCCCAAAGGCAAGCACTCCCAATATTCTTCCCGCACATGCCACAAGGACTCGTTCAAAATGCTGTCGCGTCCCACAGCTTAATCTGAGGGAATCTACGCTTTTTTTCATCATTGCCGTTTGATTCATCGTGGCAGGACCCCGCAGGCAAAGTCACTTCCAAAAACCAATGAACTCACTTCAAGCAGTTGATGTGAAAAAGCATACCGTAATGGCACTGGGGGCAACAGAAGCATCAGGGCAAACACGTTACTCCAAACCGAAGCTATTTGGTCCTGTGACTTTGAATGTAATCATTCAGACTTTTGAGGGAACTAAAAATCTTCAAGCTGTCCGAACCATCCGATCGTAACTGAACCCCATACTTGCGCGACACTATCAGGGAAATCTCCAGCATATCTATCGAATCCAGTCCCAAACCTTCCCCATACAACGGGGAATTGGGATTGATCTCCTCAGGAGAAATATCCAAGTTGAGACCCACTGTAATCGCTTTTGCCAATTCCAGTTCATGCTCTGTCACTACTGGCTTTTGATTTTCTACAGGTTCGCCACTTCCCATGTAAACGCCACTCATTCTAGCCCTCTAGCCAGCTTTAAATACTTGAACCGACAAAGGCCAAGCAAACATGATTTATCTTCATCCGTGCATTATAACGACTAATTTTTGGCTGGGCTATGTTATCGTTCACGATCAAACGCTTCTTCCCCGAAACGCTCATGTGACCGTTTTCCCCCACCAAAGCCATCCCATGCGATAATTAGGGCTTTAGTTGTGGTGGAGTCCCCTCCAAGGTACGAGTTTTCTCTCGACCACTCCACCACCCACAGGAGTTGTTACTCAAATGCAGCGTCGTACCAAAATTGTCGCCACCATCGGCCCCGCTTCCAGTTCCCCGGAAATCCTCGAACGCATGATTCTGGCTGGGATGGATATGGCCCGCCTTAACTTTTCCCATGGTACCGAAGAAGATCACCGCGCTCGTGTGGAAACCATCCGCGGTCTGGCTAAAAAATTGGGACGTACCGTGGGGATTTTGGGAGACTTGCAAGGCCCTAAAATTCGGGTAGGGAAGTTCCAAGAGGGCAAGATACTGCTCAAGGCCGGTGATACCTTCATTCTTGATGCCCAATGTTCTTTGGGAAATCAAGAGCGCGTTGGTCTGGACTACAAGGAATTGCCTCAAGATGTCCAACCGGGAGACGCCTTGCTGCTGGATGATGGGAAAATCGAATTGAAAGTCCTTTCGGTACTCGGGGGAGAAGTTCAAACTGAAGTAATTCAGGGTGGCGTCCTGTCCAATAATAAAGGCATTAATCGTCGCGGCGGCGGACTCACTGCTCCTGCACTGACGGATAAGGACCGAGAAGACATCAAACTGGCCGCTCGTCTCGGGGTGGACTACTTGGCCGTCTCGTTTCCTCGTTCTGGTGCCGATATGGACCAAGCCCGTGCCCTGCTCCATGCCGCCGGAGGACAAGCCCAACTGCAAGCAAAAATCGAGCGGGCAGAGGCCATTGATGCCTTGGAAGACATCATTGCCGCCAGTGATTCCATCATGGTGGCCCGCGGTGATCTCGCGGTGGAAGTAGGGGACGCAGCCGTCCCTGCCATGCAAAAACGCATGATTCGTTTGGCCCGCCAAATGAACAAAACGGTCATTACCGCCACCCAAATGATGGAATCCATGATTTCCAGCCCTGTACCCACGCGCGCGGAAGTTTCCGATGTGGCTAATGCGGTACTGGACGGCACCGATGCCGTGATGCTTTCTGCCGAATCTGCCGCCGGCCAATTTCCTGTAGAAGCCATCGCCGCAATGGCTCGCGTCTGTACTGAAGCAGAAAAGCAAAGTACTTTGCCCATCGTAGAGCGCAGCGCCACGGATCCCGTAGATCGTATCGAGAAGGCGGTTGCGCGCGCGGTGATTCATACCACCTTGCACCTCAAGGTACAAGCAGTGGCAGCCCTCACCCAAAGTGGCACAACCGCTCTGCTGATTTCCCGCTCCGATACTCCGGTCCCAATTTATGCCATGACCCCCTCAGAAGCGACTCAGCAACGGAGCACCCTCTATCGTGGGGTATATCCTGTCGCTTTTCACCATACCCACCTGGAACCAGCAGCCGTCATTGCAGAAGCAGAAGCCGTCCTGCTCAAACTGGGTGCCGTCAAAAAAGGTGACCTCATGCTGTTGACCATGGGGGAACCCATCGGCAAGGCAGGAGGGACCAATACCCTAAAAATCCTCCGCGTGGGAGAACACAGCTAAGAGGCACATCATGACGGATGCCGTATACGAAACCCGTATTGCTTCACTCCCCCTGATTGCCCGGGGGAAGGTGCGGGATATCTATGCTGTTGGGGAGTCGCACCTTCTGATGGTGACCACAGACCGACTCTCCGCTTTTGATGTGGTTTTCCCCACACCGATTCCCGGCAAAGGAAAACTCCTCAATGCCGTGTCCAACTTCTGGTTTGCGCATTTCTCCGACATTCCTAACCATCTTTCTGGCATCGATCCCGAAAGTGTCGTAACCCCAGAGGAACGGCACCAGGTCAAAGACCGTGCTGTGGTTGTTCATCGCCTCACGCCACTGCCTCTGGAAGCCGTGGTTCGAGGATATCTGGAAGGATCTGGATGGAAAGACTACCAAAGTACCGGAAAAGTCTGCGGTCATAACCTCCCTCAGGGACTCCAACGGGCTGAAAAACTTCCCACCCCGATTTTCACCCCGGCCACCAAAGCTGCCGTGGGGGACCACGATGAAAACATCTCCTTCGAGCAAGCCATTCGACTGCTCGGAGCCGATCGCGCCGAGGCCGTACAAAATCTGTCCCTCAAGTTATACCAGGATGCGGTGACTTATGCCCAATCTCGCGGCATTCTCATTGCCGATACCAAATTCGAGTTTGGTCTGGATGCCCAGGGAACACTCACCCTCATGGATGAAGTGCTCACCCCAGATTCCTCGCGCTTCTGGCCCAAGGAAGATTACCATCCCGGGGTCAGCCCCCCCAGCTTTGATAAGCAATTCATTCGCAACTGGCTCGAAACCCAACACTGGGACAAACGTCCGCCCGCACCCTCGCTGCCAGCACATATTGTCGAAGGTACCTTGGCACGCTATCAGGAAGCCTTGAGGCGCTTGCATGCTCAGCCACAACAACCGTAGCGGTTTGTTCTTTGCGTTTCAATTCCCTCCGAACTCGACTCTCACTGGCCTATGCCTTGTTCCTGTTGCTCGTGTTGGGTCTGGGGGCTTTCAGCATTCGGCAGCTGGATGACTACAATCGTGTCACGGGCGAAATTCGTGACCGCTGGCTTCAATCCACTCGCATCCTTGGCGACCTGAATAACGACACTTCGGATTTTCGTGCGGCGGAAGGCAGTTTTTTACTGGCCGATACCGCTCTGGAGCGACGCGACAGTATTCGGGAAATGGCTCTTCTGGATGAGTCCATCACCCACAGCTTGGAACGCTACCGTAAAATTCGTCATGATGACGCCGAAGACCTGATGTATCGGGATTTTCTGACTCACTGGCGCGATTACCGTGTCACGGTAAATCAAGTCGAAACCAGTGAAACCCAAGGCAGAAACCTATATCGCACCCGTTCGCGCCAAGTTTACAATCGCGCCAGTGAAGCTTTGGGACGGCTCACCCAGTGGAACCTTGTGGGCGCCAGGAATGCGGCAGAGCGCGAGAGTGCCACGTATCGCGATGCCTATGGCTGGATCGTGGCAGCCATCTTCATGGCAGGAGTCTTGCTCTTCGCTGCCATTGGTTTCATCACTCGTTCCGTTTCCGATCCTTTGCTCCGTCTGGCCCAGTGCATGCGTCGCATCGCCAACCGCGAGACCACGGTTCCCATACAAGGCTTGGAACGCTCCGATGAAATCGGTGTCATGGCACGCTCCGTAGAAATTTTTAGAAACAACGTGCTTGAGCTTTTACAAAGTCAGCACGACCTAGCGGAACAAACCAAAACCCTGGAAAAATCTCTGGCCCATGAGCAAGAACTGACCCAGCAACAACAGAACTTTGTGCTCATGACTTCCCATGAATTCCGCACCCCCCTTTCCCTGATCGATGGTCATGCTCAACGCCTCATCAAGGCCAAAGAGCGATTGAGCACGGAAGATATCGCGGAACGCGCCCAAAAAATCCGCACAGCCAGCCAACGCATGACCACTCTTCTTGATAGCCTCCATCGCGCCATGCAAGGACAGGAAGAACTGGCTTTCCAGCTGGCCCCTTTCGATTTGAAGGCTCTTCTACTAAAGTTGACGCAGGAATATCAGGAAGTGCGCCCCAATCTGCGCCTACTGGCAAATCTAGATCGACTGGCAATTCCCCTTGTGGGCGATGAGAAACAACTGACTCAAGCCTTCAGCAACCTGCTGTCCAACGCAGTAAAATATTCACACGAACAAGGAATCATAGAAATTCACGGGGAACAGGAGATTCACCGTACCCTCGTTGAAATCACAGATCATGGAATTGGGATTCCTGCGAAAGATATTCCCCACATTTTTCAAAGATATTTCCGTGGCAGCAATGTGGCCTCCATTACCGGAACCGGTATGGGACTGTCCCTTGCTCATCATATCCTCACCCAGCATGGGGGTACGCTCACCGTCGTCAGCGAGGAAGGGAACGGTACGACTTTTCGGGTGACCCTGAAGGAAATGAGCGTCCCTACCCCTTGATTTTTGATCGCGGTATTCTTCTGGAAAAACCTCGTGTGGGTGTAAAATCCCACCATCGATAACGGTCTGACCTAGGGGAACCACAGCGATGGGAGATTTCACCATTCTCTGTATTGAAGACGATCGCGACATGGCTTCCCTGATCGCCGAAGAGTTGTGTGACCGAGGCTTTGATGTTTCCCTTGCCCATGATGGTCAATCGGGGATCAATGCCATTCTGCGCGAACGACCCCATTTGGTGCTGTGTGATATCGGGTTGCCGATACTCGATGGTTTTGAAGTGCTGGACCGTCTGTCATCCTATCCCGAACGCCCCCCTTTTGTATTTCTAACGGCGCTCACTGACCGTGACAGCGAATTACGGGGACGACGACTGGGTGCCGATGACTATGTCACCAAACCCATCGACTTCGATGTCTTGTTTGAAATCCTCATGACACGCTTGGGCCGTTCTCCTGTACCGGCGCTCCCAACCATTCCTACCGTGGAACTGGCGGATCGCGAACGAGAGGTACTCACATGGTCTGCTCGGGGCAAAACTTCCAGTGAAATTGCCATGATTCTGGGCCTCTCCAAGCGAACCGTGGATTTCCATAGTGATAACGCACGCACCAAACTACAGGTAGCAACCCGCATTGAGGCCGCCATCAAGGCCACCCATCTGAAGTTGATCGAACCGTGATAAAAAGATCAATTCATTTCTCCCAAATCCGCCGATTCACCGGGATGACGCCCTTTCAAAGATGCCTTCTTCTTGCCCAGAAATACCATCTGCAGGGCGGGAGCCACCACCAATAACATGATAGGCCCCAACAGCATCCCCCCCACCACCACCGTGGCCAGTGGACGTTGTACCTGACTGCCGATGCCATGGGACAAGGCTGCAGGAAGCAAACCGATACAGGCCGATAACGCCGTCATCAGCAAGGGACGCATACGCTTCTCGGCCGCAGTGAACATAGCTTCTTCCGGAGGAGTTCCGGTACTCACCAGACCATTGAAGTAGGTCATGATAAGAATACCGTTCATGACCGAAACCCCGAACAGGGAAACAAAACCGATGGCAGCAGAAACACTCAAATCAAGCCCTGTCAGATACAACGCCAGAATCCCTCCGGCTGCAGAGAAAGGAATGGCTGCAAGCACCAGAAAACAATCACGAACAGAATTGAAGAGCCCGTAGAGTAGCGCCAAAATCAGGATCAGGGCAATGGGAACTACCACGAACAGCCGCTGCTTGGCTTGCTGCAATTCATCAAACTCACCGGCCCATTCGATACGATATCCCGATGGCAGTGGCACCTTGGCCGCAATGGCCTGTTGAGCCTCAGCCACCGTACTGCCAATGTCGCGACCACGCACACTAAACTTGACCGGAATGAAACGCTGGTTCTTTTCATGGTAGATATAAGAAGCCCCCGTATCCAGTGAAATGTCGGCCACTTCTCCGAGGGGAATATAGGCATTGGCGCCAGAGGGAGTTTGATAGGTCACTTTGAGAGCACGAATGGTCTCAAGATTCTGCCGATATTCTGGAGCCAATCGTACCACTAGGGAAAATTGTCGCTCCCCCTCCATCAAGGTCGTGGCCTGAGTCCCTCCCAGCGCCGCTTGTACCACGGTGTTCACATCCCCTGTGTTGAGACCATAGCGCGCCGCCTTAACCCGATCCACCACGATATTGAGGTTGGGTTGACCCATGACGCGAAACACCCCCAGGTCGGCAATTCCCTTCACTTTAGCCAATTCATCGCGCACCCGATCCGCCAATTTCTCAAGAGTCGGCAGATCCGGGCCAAGAATTTTCACGGAATTGGCTCCCTTGACTCCAGACAAGCCTTCCTCTATATTATCTTGAATATACTGGGAAAAATTAAACTCAATGCCAACAAACTCTTGGGCAAATTTGTTCTGCAATTCCGCCACCAGTTTTTCCTTGGTCATTCCCGCAGGCCATTCTTCCATGGGTTTCAGAGGAACAAAAAATTCCGCATTTCCAAAGCTGGAAGCATCGCTGCCATTATCGGGACGACCATGCTGGGACACCACGGTAATGACTTCGGGATAACTGTCGAGAATCTGTCGGATACGAGTCACGGTAGGCATTCCCCCTTCCAGGGAAATGGTAGGGGGCAATGTGGCCCGAATCCACAGATTACCTTCTTCCAATGCTGGCAAAAACTCCGAACCAATATTATGTAGCATCAACATGGAAAGAATGAGCACCACACTCCCGCCAAAAACCGTCATGCGCCGACGGTTGAGAGCCCAACGCAAAATCGGTGTATAGCGTTCACGCAACCAGCGCACCACCAGGGTTTCCGTATCGCGCACTTCGCTGGGCAGCATAAAAGATGACAGTACCGGAGTAATGGTAAAGGTGGCCATCAGAGCCCCAGCCAACGCATAGCCATAGGTTCGTGCCATGGGTCCAAAGATCTGCCCTTCCACCCCTTCCATAGTAAACAGGGGGAGAAACGCCGCCACCGTGATGATGGTGGAAAAAATGATGGCTCGATCCACCTGCAACGCGCTGATAAAAATCATTCGCAGACGGTTGGTCCATCCATAACCTCTGACCAACATCCGACTGTCCCCTTGTTCATGCCCTTCCAGCAAGGCTTCGAGCAAGGCACTTTTATCTTCTTTGCTCTTCTGGAAATTATGAAAGATATTCTCCACCAGAATCACAGCAGAATCGACAATAATGCCGAAGTCCACTGCTCCTAGGGAGAGCAGATTGGCCGATTCCCCCGTGAGCACCAGCATGATGATGCTGAAGAATAAGGCAAAGGGAATATTGACTCCGACAATGATGGCACTGCGCAGGTCACCGAGAAAAATCCACTGGATGAGGAAGACCAGTACACAGCCAAAGATAAGATTATGCAGAACCGTATGGGTAGTGACATTCACCAGTGAAGATCGGTCATAAAATGGAACAATCTTGACCCCCGGAGGCAAGGTACCGTCGTGATTTATTTTTTCCACTTCCGCCTTGACTCGGGCCACCACCTCGTTGGTTTGAAGGGTGCGGTTCATCACCACAATGGCCGCCACCACATCATCATCACCGTCGCGCCCTGCCTTGCTCAAGCGGGGGACATACCCCACGGTTACCTTGGCCACATCTTTGACCAACACCGGAGTCCCTCCCGACTGGTTGAGAACGATATTTTCCACATCGCTCACTCTCTGACCTTGTGTCAGATCCAGGTCTCCCCCAGTATTGATTAAGCCCACACCCCGAATATTGATGGACTGCTGACCGATATTGATCGTGCGCCCTCCCACATTGATGTTGGCGTTGCCAATGGCGGCTACAAGCTGAGGCACCGTCACATTGTAGGCCTCGAGCTTATGCTGATCAGCCTCCACATCAAATTCCTTGGTCGTTCCGCCCCAACTATTGACCTGCACCACCCCCGGCACCGTCAATAAGCGGCGCTGCAAGACCCAATCCTGTACCGTACGCAAATTGGTCAAACCAAAGTTGGGCGGACCCTCCACCTGATAGCGAAAGATCTCGCCCACCAGACTGGATGCCTGAATTTGGGGCGACACATTGTTCGGCAAACTGACATTTTGTTGCAGGCTCAGTGCCGCTTGAGTATAGGCAAAATAATAGTCGATGCCATACTTGAAGGTCACGCGCACAAAAGACAACCCATAGAACGAGGTCGAACGGATATTGTCCACCCCAGGAGTGGATGCCAGACCGATTTCCATGGGCCGGGTGTAGTAACGCTCCATTTCTTCGGCCGACAAACCAGGAGCCTGGGCCGTAATTTCCAAAATCACGGGGGCAGGGTTGGGATAAGCCTCTACATTGAGTTTGAGATAAGCGACCACCCCACCGCCAATGAAAACCAGCAAGCACAGAAGAATGATAGGACGACGGGACAGGGAAAACGACAGAATACCTTTCAACACGCTCGAAACCCTCCCTCAGTCGCCACTGGCAGAACGAACTGCCAAGGCATTGCTGAGGAAAATCGCCCCCTCGGTGGCCACTTTTTCGCCGACTTGAATGCCTGTCAAAATCTGCACCGTGTCTCCCTGTTGCTGACCTACCTGCACCGAACGACGCACGAAATGGTGCGCGCCCGTAGCCACCCAGGCCGAGTAGCTGCCATCCCCTTCTCGCACCACCGCGCTCAAAGGCAACCCCACCGAATGCATGTCCCCCCCAGTACGAATCACAAAGGTAGCCATCATGCCGGGATACAGCTCATGCTTGGGATCATGCAGCACAGTACGCACCTGAATACGGTGAGTACCGGGATCCACCGCCGCGCCGATCTTGTCGATGCGACCCTGAAATACCCGCCCCGGCAATGCTGCCACATGCACTTCCACCGCTGCCCCCAGATGCAAACGGGGAATATCCCCCTCTGCCACATTGGCCAACAGCCACAGCGTAGACAAATCCGACACGCCATAAGGAGCGGGGGCCGTTCCGGGTTGCACAAAAGTTCCTACTGCGGCAGCCATGGAAACCACGGTGACCCGACCCGTCAGGGGACTGGGAACGGAAAGGACGGAATCCACCTCGCGACTGGACAGAATGCGGTCCAGTTCGACTTCTGTCTTGCCAAAAATCCATAAGGCTTTGCGTGCGGCCTGATATGCTCCCTCTGCAGCCTGCTGATCGGATACCGCTTGCTGATAATCCTTTTCTGCCAGACCCCGCACGGCCACCAAAGCTTTGGCCCGCTCCAGCGCATGGGTGGTCAATTCACGCACGCCTGCAGTGGAGATCAGGGTTGATTCGGCCTGAACCAGGTCCGGACTGGTGAGGGTGTAAAGCGCCTCCCCCTGGCGCACACTATCTCCCACTTCATGCAAATGCCGGAAAATTTTTCCCGGATAGGGGGGGAAAACCTGGACCGTCAAATCGTCATCAAAAGCCACCGTACCCAAAGCTTCCCGTTGCGCCACAAATACCTGTTCAGTAACCGGATTCACTTTCACCAGATTCATCTGCGCGTCCGTCAAATCCAGCGCCAATGATGCATCTGCCGTGGAAGAAGAAGCCCGTCCTTCCGTGGCCGAAGGTGTCGGCTTTCCTACTCCGAACACAAAAAATGCCAGCACCAGCGCCACACCTATGCCACCGAACCATACACCGATTTGCCGCTTACCACCCATGCCGCACGCTCCCTTGATTTTGGCGCAATGATGCAGGGTTCGACACATTCAGTCTACTGTGACAAATCACAGTTTTCATCGGCAGCCAAGGTGGGTACACTGCCATCATCGCAAAATCTCCCTTGGTCATGCCCCATACTCATCCCTACCGTTCCCTCTTCCTTGGCGGCATACTCCTGATTCTTACCGGCTGTACGCTGGGTCCGGATTTTCAACGTCCCGCAGCTCCACAGTCCACGGGATACCTTCCGCAAGGCGCTTCCGTTCCAAGCACCGTCATCGCAGAAGGCACAGTACAGCGGTTTAATGCGCGACAGGCCATCCCCTTCGACTGGTGGACTCTGTTTCATTCCACAGCACTGAATGAACTGATTGACCGCGCCTTTACCAATAACCCCACCATCGCTGCCGCTCAGGCGGCCTTGGGACAAGCCCAAGCCCTGACCGTGGCTCAACAAGGCTTCTTCTTCCCCACGGTGGGGGTAAACTATATGCCTTCGCGCAACAAACTGGCCGGAAACATGGGTGGCAATTCCCCAGGCATTCAGGGTAACGGACAGGTCATTCAAACCTACAGCAACCCCGCTGGTCCGATCTATAACGGTCCGGCCTACTATAATTTCCATACGGCCCAGCTGATGGTAGGCTTCACTCCTGATGTTTTTGGCAATAATCGGCGTCAAGTGGAGTCCCTGAAAGCGCAGGAAGATGAGCAGGCGTTCCAGCTCGAAGCGACCTACATCACCTTAGCCTCAAATGTGGTGGCCACCGCCTTTCAAGAAGCTTCACTGCGCGCTCAAATCCAAGCCACAGAAAAAATAATCAAGGCCAATCAGGACCAGCTCGATATTTTGCATGCCCAAGAACGGTTAGGGTATGTCATGGGCATTGATGTGGCCAATCAGGAAACTGCCTTGGCCCAAGCCCAACAGAATCTTCCTCCATTGGAAAAAGCATTGGCCCAAACCCGTGATATGTTGCGCGCCCTAGCTGGCAATCTGCCTGATCAGGATATTCCCCAGAAATTTGAACTGGCCGATCTGCACCTGCCCGAAGATCTGCCCTTGAGCCTTCCCTCCCAATTGGTGGAACAACGACCCGATATCCGTATGGCAGAAGAACAGCTGCACGCTGCCAGCGCCCAAGTAGGGGTAGCATTCACCAATCGCCTGCCCCAATTTTCCATTACCGGATTCATTGGTGGAGAAGCCAGCACCTTCGATCAGATGTTCCACAATGGTGCCGGGTTTTTTGGAATCATCGGCGATGTCAGCCAAACGCTCTTCGATGGCGGAACCCTGGGCGCCCGAGAAACTGCGGCCCGCCAAGCCCTGAAGCAGGCAGAAGCCCAATACCGCAGTACCGTCATCACCGCCTTCCAGAATGTGGCCGATACGCTCCATGCCCTCGATGCTGATGCTCAATCCCTCAAGGCGGCCACTGCCACAGCGCAAGCCGCGCATACCGCATTCACCCTGACACAGAAACAGTACGACGCCGGATATATCAACGCCCAGGCTCAACTCACTGCACTGATCAACGAGCAACAGGCCTCACTTTCTTTAGTCCAGGCACAGGTCAACCGCTTTGGTGATACAGCAGCCCTCTATCAGGCCTTGGGAGGGGGATGGTGGCAACGAAAAAACGGCGATCCGCACACCCCAGTTGCAACCCTGACACCGCAAAAATGACTGCGCGCTTCTGGTTAATGAAATCCGAGCCCTCTGAAGTCAGCATCGATGATGTGCTGACCAGTCCCCAACGCTGCGTGGAATGGTTTGGTGTGCGTAACTACCAGGCCCGCAACTTCATGATGCGGGACATGAGCGTGGGAGATGGCGTATTATTTTATCATTCCAGCTGTGCTGAGCCGGGCATCGTCGGACTGGCTCGGGTAGCACGCGCCGCAGAACCCGACATCACGCAGTTCGACCCCTCTTCGCCCTATTTTGATCCTAAAGCCACGAGTGCAAATCCCCGCTGGTATTGTGTGAAAGTGGAAGCACTGCTTAAAACTCCACTCATCCAGCTCAGCACCTTGCGCCAATACCCGGTTTTACAGGGCATGCGTGTCCTAGCCAAAGGCAACCGTCTGTCCATCACCCCTGTCACCCCAGAAGAGTGGAATGCTTTGCAACCTCTGCTCATTCCGTCCGCATGAAAAATTTAACCCAGATTCGCGGGTTACCCACAATTTCAGGTGTAAAGCAGTCCCCTTTGCCTAGGTGCGGTATCCTATCCTTCTGATGAAGCGTTACCCCCCTCCTTGGCGAGGGTCTCAGAAGCACCCTGCACTTCAGGGAATCCTCTGAATGAACGCATCCATGTGGGAAATGCCGAACTGGGCATGGGACGAGCAATGCCGAATCCTTGGGCTAATTGGCACCCCATTTCGAGCAATTTGGTTCCCTGCTCCACGGATTCCACCCCTTCCGCAATCACCTGCTTCTGAAATGCTTCTGCTAGGCCGATAACACCACGCACAATGGACATATCTTCCGCATCATGCAACATATCGCGCACAAAAACCTGATCAATTTTAATGGTTTCTGCAGGCAAACGACGCAAGTACGCCAATGAAGCATACCCTGTTCCAAAATCATCGATAGCAAACCCCACACCGGCATCAATACAGGACACCATCTTTTGAATGGCTGAATCGAGATCCCCCAGGGCCACTGTTTCCAACACTTCCAGCTCTAAAGCATTAGAAGACAGTTCAGGATGGGCCGCCACTGCCTGGGTAATAAACTCCACAAACCCCTGGGACTGCAAATGATTCGCCGGAATATTCACGCTCAAGGTCAACTGAAACCCTTGGGAAGCCCATACAGACAACTGTTTCAATGCTTCTTTCACCACCCATTCGGACAAGGTAATCTCCAGGGAACTGCCTTCGATCACCGGAATAAAACCTCCTGGAAGCACCAAACCACGCTCGGGATCCTGCCAGCGAATCAAGGCTTCCGCCCCCACGACTTGTCCATTTCGCATGTCCACCTTGGGTTGGTAGTACAACAATAGTTCACCATGAGACAGTGCCTGGGCAATTCGATCGAGGGTGTGGTGACGCTCCCGATTCAAGTTTTCACTTTGTGCATCGAAGAAACAGTAACGATTTCGGCCAGCCTGTTTGGCCAGATACATGGCTTGGTCGGCATGACGCAGGAGTGTTTCCCCATCGGAAAGATCCTCTGGGCAAAGAGTCACTCCAATACTGGCTGATATTTGGACAAACTGACCTTCCAGCTTAAAAGGCTGTGCAATAACTTCCATGATGCGTTCGAGAAGAAATTGGCATTCGGAACGATCAACGATACCTTCGATGATCACCACAAATTCATCCCCTCCAAAACGGGCCACCGTATCATTGCTACGGCAAACTCTGCGCACTCGCTGTGCCACTTCCACCAAGAGCAAATCGCCCAAACCATGACCACAACGATCATTGACTTGCTTGAACCCATCCAGATCCATAAAACAAACCGCAATCGCTCCGTGAGAACGTCGAATCTGCGCCAACGCATGATTGAGACGATCGGTCAGCAAAGCACGG
>JAAGNR010000036.1 GCA_010435995.1 Ferrovum sp.
GATTATTTTTTATACCAGTTGGGCGTATCGGGTGATGGCAGGCAAAGTCACCGTGGCCTTTGTGGAAAAAAACGAACATTCTGCGTATTAATTATAGGAGAACGACCATGTGGTACTTTTCATGGATACTGGGGGTGGGGTTTGCGGTCCTATTGGCAGTGATGAATGCCATGTGGGGAGAGAATCAGGAAGGGCGTAATACTCCTTCCGATTGAGGATCAAGGTAACGGGCCAGAAAGGCACGTTCGTAGCCTTCAGGCAGTGGGATACATACGGTATGTCCACTGCCTGGGGCAACTTCCCTGGATTCTCCTTCGAGTGAACGCATGGTCGATACCAAGACATCCCGATTTCCGTTGGGGTGGATGACTTCCACGGTATCGCCGACCGCAAAACGATTGCGCACGGAGATTCGCGCCCAGCCATCTGCTTCATATCCCAATACATCACCGACATAGAGACTGCGGCTGGATTCCGAGTGACCCCGCAGGTAATTTTGGTAATCCTGTTCTGGGTGCCGTTCATAGAATCCACCGGTGTACTCGCGGTTGGCCAAGCCTTCCAGTTGGCGCAATAAGCCGGGATCGAGCGCTTTTCCTGATACGGCATCATCGATCCCCTGGCGATAGACCTGACAGGTGCGGGCTACATAGTAGGGAGATTTGGTGCGTCCTTCGATCTTGAGGGAGTCAATGCCGATTTCCACCAGTTTTTGAACATGCTCCAGGGCGCGTAGGTCCTTGGAATTGAGGATATAGGTACCGTGTTCGTCCTCCTCGATGGGCATCAGCTGACCGGGTCTCTGCGACTCTTCAAGGAAAAACTCGGTGTCTGTGCGCGGTGCCGATTGACAGCTGTGGCCCGAATCGGAGGATTTGACGGAATAGTCCCAGCGACAGGAATTGGTGCAGGTGCCTTGGTTGGGATCGCGGTGATTGAAATACCCTGACAGCAGACAGCGTCCCGAATAGGCAATGCACAGGGCGCCATGAACAAAAACTTCCAGTTCCATATTGGGGCATTGCTGACGAATTTCGGCAATTTCATCCAGATCCAGTTCGCGCGACAGGATGATGCGCTGAATGCCCATAGAGGCCCAGAAGCGTACGCTGGCATAGTTTACGGTATTGGCCTGAACCGAGAGATGGATGGGCATTTCCGGCCAATGTTCCCGTACCAGCATCATAAGCCCAGGATCGGACATAATCAGGGCATCTGGCTTCAATGCCATGACCGGAGTCATGTCGGCAACGAAGGTACGAATTTTGGCATTATGAGGGATCAGATTGCTCACTAGGTAAAACTTTTTTCCTGCGTCGTGAACCAACTCGATGCCCTGGTTCAGGGTCTCCAACCGGCCAAAATCATTATTGCGTACCCTCAGACTATAGCGCGGTTGGCCGGCGTATACCGCATCTGCTCCGAAGGACAGAGCAGTTTGCAACATGGTGAGCGAACCACAGGGGGCCAAAAGTTCGGGAGAGCGTGGAGCAGGAGTCATGAAGGCGTCATCAGAGAGAAAGTTGCAGGTGGTCGAGAAGGGCGTCGGGTTGTGTCAACCACCCTAGAGCAGGCCATGATTGGGGAGGCGATAAGCCCTCGCCCAGGTATCCCCAGCCGGCGACGAGGCCGAGCATTCCGGCGGCTTGAGCTGCCAGCATGTCACGTTCGTCATCGCCCACATACACCAGTTCGGAAGGGGGCAAGCGAAGTATTTCAGCTGCAGCCAGAAGAGGGTCGGGAAATGGTTTGGGGCGGGAACAGGTGTCGCCACTGATGACACAAGCGACCCGATCCTGCAACTGGAGCAGTTGTACTAGAGGGGCGGTGAAGCGGGTCACTTTATTCGTGATGATGCCCCAGGGAATATGGTGGATATCGAGGGTGTCGAGGACGGATGGAATGCCGGAGAAAAGGCGAGTTTCCTGACAAAGACGAGCTTCATACAGTTCCAGAAATTCATCGCGCAATTCATCATAGAACGGATCCTGGGGCGTGATGCCAAATCCGCGCTGAATCAAGCCACGTGCGCCTTGGGACACGAAGGGACGGAGCAGAGGGAGGGAAAGGGGCGAACGCTGGTAACGCTGGCACAATTGGTTGAGTGCTCCACCCAAATCGGGTGCGGAGTCTGCCAGTGTGCCATCCAGGTCAAACAGCACCCCGCGAATTATGGGAGTTGGCAACACAGCAGGTAGTTGACATCAGCCCCCCGGGCCACATGGAAACGTCGAACCAAGGGGTGATAGTGAACCCCTTGAAGGTCGCAAATCTGCAACCCGGCAGCACGAGCCCAGCGGGATAGCTCGGAGGGCTTGATGAAGCGACCGTGGTCGTGGGTTCCGCGGGGTAACAGGCGAAGGACATATTCTGCGCCGATAATGGCCATCAAATAAGACTTCAAAGTGCGATTCAGAGTTGAAAAAAATACCATGCCACCAGGTTTAACCAAACTGGCACACGCACGAATGATGCTTTCCGGATCAGGGACATGTTCCAGCATTTCCATGCACGTGACCACATCGTATGCTGCAGGCTGGCGTTGGGCCAAGGTTTCCACGGCAATGGCTTCATAATTCACTGCGATACCGGTTTCCAGGCTATGGAGCCGTGCGACTCCCAAGGGTTTTTCTGCCAAGTCGATACCGTCCACCTGAGCACCTTGCAGCGCCATGGATTCACTGAGGATTCCGCCTCCACAACCCACGTCCAGGACTCTTTTGTCTTTGAGCGGGGTCCAACCCTCAATCCACTTCAGGCGCAGTGGATTGAGGTCGTGAAGAGGCTTAAACTCGCTTTCCGGATCCCACCAGCGGTGGGCCAGTTGGCTGAATTTGGCGAGTTCGGCCGGGTCGTGATTACTGTTGGTCAAACCAGATCTCGGCACGACGGTTCTGGGCCCGACCTTCCCTGGTTTTGTTGCTGGCAACGGGGTCATTCAGGCCATGACCTTCAGTATGGATTCTGGAAGCGGGGATTCCCTTGCTGACCAGATAGCTTTTGACAGCATCCGCGCGTTTTTCGGAAAGTTTTAGGTTGTACTTGGCGCTGCCGATAGAGTCGGTATACCCGGCAATTTTGACCTTCTTGATAGAAGACAAATCGCTTTGAGAGGTTGCCTTTTGCAGTTCACGATCGATCAATTTCTTACCTTCAGGCTTGAGTACGGCTTTGTTAAAGTCGAACAGTGCGTCTGCGCTCAGGGTAATGGGGTGATGGGGAGCAACAGGGGCGGGTTGCATCACTGGGGCGGGCGCTTCCGCCATGGGAGCAGGGGCAACCGTCACAGGAGTGGGAGCGGGAGGAGTTTGCCCGCATTCACGATTGGCCTGGGAAGATACATCGTTGGGTCCAGTGCCCCAGCACTCTTTGTAATTGTCGCGCACGACAGACCCATCGATGGAATGGACCAGCGTTGGATAGGTGGTAGCGGCTGCAGCGTGGCTGAGGCATGAGAATGTCAGTGCAACTACAGACAAGCCCAAGCGGACGGTTAGCTTCGAAGGAGAAAACGGGGCAAAAGTCATGATGTAAAAACTCCGAGGATCAGGATGGTTAAGAGTTGCCGATCTTGTGTCTATGGCTTGGGCAAATTGTAGCACGGCATTATAGAGCATTCTTCTTTCGGTGGGTTATGTTAATATTTCGAAGTTCCGATCAACCCATCTTGCGAAATTTCACTCTGCCATGACTGCTTTTGCCAAGGAAACACTGCCCGTCAATCTCGAAGACGAGATGCGTCGTTCCTATCTGGAATACGCCATGAGCGTCATCGTGGGGCGGGCCTTGCCGGACGTTCGCGATGGGCTCAAACCGGTGCACCGTCGGGTGCTTTTTGCCATGCACGAATTGTCCAACGATTATAATAAGGCGTATAAAAAGTCTGCGCGTATCGTTGGGGATGTTATCGGTAAGTACCATCCTCACGGGGATACCGCCGTTTATGACGCCATCGTGCGGATGGCTCAGGATTTTTCCTTGCGTTATCCCCTAGTGGATGGTCAGGGAAATTTTGGTTCGGTGGATGGTGACAATCCTGCTGCGATGCGTTATACCGAAATTCGCATGGCGCGTATGACCCATGAATTACTGGCGGATATTGATAAGGATACGGTGAACTTTGGTCCAAATTATGATGGATCCGAACATGAACCCCTGATTTTACCTGCCCGCTTTCCCAATCTTTTGGTGAATGGGTCCTCCGGTATTGCTGTGGGGATGGCCACCAACATCCCGCCCCATAATCTGGGAGAAATCATTGCCGCCTGCTTGGCGCTGTTGAACAACCCCGAAATTGCCATCGATGATCTGATCGATCTTGTTCCTGCTCCTGATTTCCCCACCAAAGGCATTATTTATGGCACGGCTTCTGTCCGTCAGGGTTACCTGACCGGTCGTGGGCGGGTTCTGATGCGTGCCCGAACCCATGTGGAAGACATCGACAAGGGTGGACGGCAGGCGTTGATCGTCGATGAGTTGCCCTATCAGGTGAATAAGGCCAATCTGATCATCAAGATTGCCGAGTTGGTCCGCGAAAAGCGCATAGAAGGTATCTCTGATCTGCGCGATGAATCCGATAAGTCGGGAATGCGCGTGGTCATCGAACTGAAGCGCAATGAAGTTCCCGAAGTGGTGCTGAATAATCTGTATAAACTCACCCAGCTTCAGGATTCCTTCGGTATGAACATGGTGGCGTTGGTGGACAACCAACCCCGTTTACTCAATCTCAAACAGTTTCTCGAAGCTTTTCTGCGCCATCGTCGCGAAGTGGTCACGCGGCGGACGGTCTTCGAATTGGGCAAGGCCCGAGATCGCGCCCATGTTCTTGAGGGCTTGGCGGTGGCTTTGTCCAATGTCGATGATATCGTCGCTTTGATTCGTAGCGCGGCTTCGCGGGTGGAGGCCAAAATTGCGCTGATGTCTCGAACATGGCCCTCAGCCTTGGTACAGGAGATGTTGTCACGCTCCCCAGAAGATGCTTCACGTCCTGCTGGTCTGCTGGAAGACTTTGGCTGGAAAGATGGGGGTTATCGCTTGTCCGATGTGCAGGCGGTGGCGATTCTGGAAATGCAGTTGCAACGCCTAACGGGGTTGGAACAAGAAAAAATACGTGATGAATATCGAGATATTATGATTAAAATCATAGATCTGCTTGATATTCTCGCAAATCCACTACGGATTACGCGCATCATCGAGGGAGAATTGGTTTTGATCCGCGATACTTTCGGCGATGTCCGCCGCAGTGAGATCGTGGTGAATGCCGAAGACCTCAACATGGAAGATTTTATTACCCCTGAAGACATGGTGGTGACCTTGTCCCACGGCGGTTATTTCAAAGCACAACCCGTGGCTGATTATCGCGCCCAACGACGGGGAGGTCGGGGCAAGCAAGCCGCTGGGACCAAGGACGATGATTTTATCGAGCGCGTGTTTGTCGCCAATACCCATGACCATATTCTGTGTTTTTCCAGTCGGGGGCGGGTGTACTGGTTGCGGGTGTATCAGGTGCCCGCAGGCAATCGCACCAGTCGTGGCAAGCCCATCGTCAACTTGTTGCCGCTGGAAGAGGGAGAAAAAATCAACGCTGTACTCCCCATTAAAACTTTTGACAGCGATCATTTTGTATTCATGGCTACTGCATTGGGTACCGTTAAAAAGACGCCTTTGAGCGAGTTTTCGCGGCCGCGTAGTGCTGGGATTATCGCTCTGGATCTGGATCCGGAGGATTATCTGATCGGGGTGGCGGTAACGGATGGTCAACATGATGTCATGTTGTTCTCTGACGAGGGTAAGGCGGTACGCTTTGCCGAATCCGATGTGCGTCCTATGGGACGCACGGCGCGTGGAGTGCGTGGCATGCGTTTGCCTGAGGGGCAACAGTTGATTGCCCTGCTGGTAGCTGAGCACGAGCGGCAATCGGTGTTGACAGCCACAGAAAACGGTTTTGGCAAACGTACGCCAGTGGAAGAATATACCCGTCACGGACGGGGTGGTCAGGGGATGATCGCCATTCAGACGACGCCGCGCAATGGCAAAGTGGTGAGTGCGGCTTTGGTGGAACCGGAAGACGAACTCATGTTGATCACTACCGGAGGCGTGTTGATCCGGACGCGTGTACAGGAAATTCGGGAAATGAGTCGTGCCACTCAGGGAGTGACCCTGATTGCGCTGGATGCAGGGGAAAAACTGGTGTCGCTGACGCGGGCCGATGAGTCCTCAACGGAAGAAGCGGTGGAATAATCTCATGCGTGCCTATAATTTTTCGGCTGGCCCCGCCACTTTGCCAACGGAAGTCTTGACCCAGGTGCGTGAAGAGTTGTTGGATTGGCAAGGAAAGGGATTGTCGGTCATGGAGCTCAGCCATCGCAGCTCCGAATTCATGCAAATTCTGGCTATGGCAGAGCAGGATCTCCGGGAGGTTCTGGGGGTTCCTGACAATTACCGAGTGATCTTTTGTCAGGAAGGAGCCAGTGCTCATTGGGACATGATCCCTCTCAATCTGCTCCAGGGACGAAGTCGGGCGGATTATATTGAGACTGGGTACTGGTCTTATCGGGCCATCGAGGAAGGGCGTCGCTATTGTCAGGTCAACATTGCCGCATCCAATCGTAGCGATCAGTTCTGCGCCATTCCTGCGCAGAATGACTGGCGCCTTGATCCTGAAGCCGCCTATGTCCACTATTGTTCCAATGAAACCATCGATGGCCTAGAGTTCAACTGGATTCCAGACACGGGGAAGGTCCCGTTGGTGGTGGATGCCTCTTCACACTTTCTTTCGCGTCCCATGCCCGTTGAGCGTTTCGGCATGATCTATGCTGGGGCACAAAAGAATATTGGCCCCGCTGGTCTGAGTCTGGTAATCATACGCGATGATCTGTTGCATCCCCCCGTGCCAGGAACGCCATTTTTAATGAGTTATCATGATCAGGTGTTGGCCAATTCCATGCTGAATACGCCTCCTACATTCACGATATGGGTGGCCAGTCTGGTCTTTCAATGGATCAAACGCCAAGGGGGGTTGACGGCCATGGCCGCCGTCAATCAACGAAAATCTGCGGTACTTTATGACGCGCTGGATCGCAGTGGGTTTTACCGAACCACGGTCAAACGGGGCGACCGGTCACGCATGAATATTCCTTTCCATCTGCGCGATCCAGCTCTCGATGAAACTTTTTTGCGTGAAGCAGATGCTCGGCATTTGTTGCAATTGCGTGGTCACCGGGTAGTGGGGGGCATGCGTGCGTCATTGTATAATGCCATGCCTATGGAAGGCGTTCTGGCGCTGATTGAGTTTCTCCAGGAGTTTGAATCTCGCCATGGCTGATCGAACCGAACAACTTCAGGCGCTGCGTCAGCAGATTGATCATATCGATGATCAAATTCTGTCATTGCTTAATGAACGTGCCAGGGCTGCTGGGCAGATTGGGCACCTGAAGACGGGAATTCTTTACCGTCCTGAACGGGAAGCGCAAATTCTGCGGCGACTGCGTCATGACAACCCAGGTCCCTTGGCGGAGGACACGGTCGCTTTTCTCTTTCGCGAGATCATGTCCGCTTGCCTAGCCTATGAGCGTCCTGTGCGCGTGGCCTGTCTGGGCCCACGGGGGAGCTTTACCGAAGCTGCTGTGGTACGGCATTTCGGTCATGCGGCCGAGCGCCTGTGCTGCGATTCCTGGGAAGAGATTTTTCGCATGGCCGAATCGGGGCAGGCAGATTTTGCCGTGGTTCCTGTGGAAAACTCCACGGAAGGGTCTGTGGGATGGACGCTGGATCGTATGGTAGAAACGCCTTTGCAAGTTTGTGGCGAGGTTTCCCTGCGGATTCATCACCAGCTGCTGGTGAAAGCATCCGAGATCCCGCTGGATCAGATCACCCATGTGTTGTCCCACAGTCAATCCTTTGGCCAGTGTCAGCATTGGCTCAGCACCCATTTGCCCCAGGCCCAGCGCATTACGGTAGCGAGCAACAGTGACGCCGCTCGCCAAGTGGGTGCCAGCACCGAATCCTGGGCCGCCATCGCCGGCGAGTTGGCGGCAGAGCCCTATGGTTTGACGGTGCGGGTGCGAGACATCGAAGACCTGAATGACAATACCACGCGTTTCCAGGTTTTGGGCTCTTTGACAAGCCAGCCGTCGGGGCAGGATAAAACTTCCCTGGTGGTGGGAGTGGAAAACCGCCCAGGCGCCATTCATGAGCTGTTGGCTCCTTTAGCGGAATTCGGAGTAAGCATGAGTCGCCTGGAATCCCGTCCGGCGCGCACTCGCTTGTGGTCCTATGTGTTTTTCATCGACATTGAAGGTCACCAAGAGGAGCCAAGAATCTTGGAAGCCTTGCGACGATTACGGGAGAAAGCAATTTTTATCAAGATATTGGGGTCATATCCTGCGATGGTTTCAGCATGAATTCTCCCGCATACTACGCGGCAGTCCCTGCCCATATTCGACAACTCACTCCTTATCAACCCGGTAAACCTATGGCTGAGCTGGAGCGCGAATTGGGGTTGTCTTCCGTGATCAAGCTGGCTTCTAACGAAAACCCCATGGGGCCCAGCCCCAAAGCGTTGGCGGCATTGTCGACGCTTTCTGCTGAACTGGCGCTCTATCCTGATGGCAATGGTTTTGAACTGAAAAATGCCCTGAGTCAGCAGTTCGGTCTGGAGCAAAATCGCTTCATCCTGGGGAATGGATCAAATGATGTTCTTGATCTGGTGGCACGCACTTTTTTGGGTCCGGGTCGAGCGGCCATCTATTCTCAGTATGCTTTCGCCGTCTACTCCTTGGCGACTCAGATGGCGGGAGCCCAAGGCATTGAAGTGGTGGCTACGGCATATGGTCATGATCTCGATGCGATGGTCCGGGCCGTCACGCCAGAGACCCGGGTGGTATTTGTGGCCAATCCTAATAATCCTACCGGGACCTTTGTCGAGGGCGCAGAGTTATATGCATGGCTCCAGCGCATTCCTCCGCAGATCGTGGTGGTTCTGGATGAGGCCTATACGGAATTTTTGCCGAATGCCTTACGCTATGACGCTGTACCATGGCTGAATCAGTTTCCCAATCTTTTGATTTGCAGAACATTTTCAAAAGCCTATGGACTGGCTGGCTTGCGCGTTGGTTTCGCTATGGGTCATCCCGCTTTGATGGATCTTATGAACCGTGTACGGCAACCCTTCAATGTCAGTGTTCCGGCTTTAATCGCTGCCACCGCAGCTTTGGGTGATCAGGAATTTTTGGAACAGACGCGGCAGATGAATGATCGAGGGCGACAGCAACTCCAGAAAGGCTTTGATCGTCTGGGGCTTACATTTGTCCCAGGTCAGGGTAATTTTGTTCTGGTGGAGGTGGGGCAGGGCGCGAAGATCTATGATCAGCTGTTGCGCCTTGGGGTCATTGTGCGGCCGGTGGGGGCTTATGGCCTTCCGCGACATCTGCGGGTCAGTATTGGCACACAGGCTGAAAATGACAGATTTCTTGCTTGTCTGGCTCAGGTGATGACACAAGAGATGGTCGTGGCGGCGCGTGTAGGCTGATTCGCGATGGTTGAATCTTTATCCAAGATGCCACGTAGAATCGCGATCCTTGGGGTTGGTTTGATCGGAGGATCTTTTGCTCTGGCCTTGCGTCAGGCGGTTCCTGATGTATTTATCGTAGGCTATGACCGCGATGAAGTGAATCTGGCCGCAGCACGACAGTTGGGGGTGATTGATCGAGGAACGGCGGCATTGGCGCAGGCGGTCCAGGAAGCGGACCTGATATTGATGGCTGTCCCCGTGGGGCAGATGCCGCTTTTGTTTGAACAGATGCGTCCGCATCTGAATCCGGCGGCGGTGATTACCGATGTGGGCAGTACCAAAGTCACCCTCGTGGAAATGGCGCGTGCGCATTTGGGGGAGGCTATTACTCGTTTTGTGCCAGGGCACCCGATAGCGGGTGCAGAATTGAGTGGTGTGCGCGCAGCTCATCCCGATTTGTTTCGTGAGCGTACGGTGGTGCTGACGCCCTTAGCGGAAACCTCATCCATGTCCTATGAATGGGTGTGTCGTTGTTGGGAATCGTGCGGAGCCAAGGTGGAACAGCAAACGGTGGAACGCCATGATGAAATCTTCGGTATTGTCAGCCACCTACCTCATTTGCTCAGTTTTTCTCTGGTCCATGACATTGCGGTGCGGGATGATGCGGCCACGCTGTTTCGTCACGCAGCGGGAGGTTTTCGTGATTTCACCCGGATTGCCGGAAGTAATGCGGAAATGTGGCGAGATATCAGTTTGGCTAATCGAACGGTATTAATGGCTGAACTGACGCGTTATCAGGACCAATTGACACAACTGTCGCAGTGGCTCGAGGAACGGGATGGGGCCGCTCTGGAAGAATTTTTTAAGCGCGCGCGGGATGCCCGCCGCCGCTGGCAGGAAGAACGCTGACGCGTTTCATTTCGCAACTTAAATCGTCAAAGGAAGTCGTGTCATGCAGGTGTATCGTGTACAACCCGGAGGGTGTCTGGGGAATGAACTGCGGGTTCCTGGAGATAAATCCATCTCCCACCGAGCCATTATGTTGGGAGCCATTGCTCAGGGAATCACCGAGATCACCGGTTTTCTTGAAGGCGAAGATGCTTTGGCCACCATGAATGCGTTTCGTGCTTTGGGGGTATCCATTGAGGGACCAGACCAGGGTCAAGTGAGGGTGCATGGCGTAGGTTTGCATGGGTTGCGCCCATCCCCGAATGCTTTGGATTGTGGTAATTCAGGCACCTCCATGCGTTTGCTGGCGGGTTTGCTGGCAGGACAAGCCTTTTCTACCACCCTGACCGGCGATTCGAGTTTGTGTCAACGTCCTATGGGGCGCGTTGCCGATCCTTTGCGCCTGATGAAGGCGCGTATTGATACGGCTGCTCAAGGGCGTCCGCCATTGCATATTGAAGGAAACTCGGCGCTGCGTGGCATGGCATACACATTGCCCATGGCCAGTGCCCAGGTCAAATCGTGCGTGTTGCTTGCCGGTTTGTATGCCATAGGTGAAACCTCGGTGACCGAGCCGGAAATTACCCGCGATCATACGGAACGTATGCTGGAATCCTTTGGTGTGCCGGTTCTGCGTCAGGGGCGGACGGTCACTGTGACGGGAGGATCAGTATTGCAAGCCGCTCCCATTGAGGTGCCTGCGGACATATCTTCGGCAGCATTTTTTATGGTGGGAGCAAGTATTGCCCCCGGTTCGGATATTCTTCTTCTAGGGGTGGGGATCAATCCGACTCGTACTGGGGTGATAGAGATTTTGCGACTGATGGGCGCAGACATACAAATTCAGCGGGAATGGCAGGCTGGAGGTGAGCCACTGGCTGATATTCGGGTGCGTTATGCGCCGTTGCACGGTATTGCGATTCCCCCTGAACTGGTTCCACTGGCCATCGACGAATTTCCTGTCCTATTCATCGCTGCGGCTTGTGCGCAGGGACGTACTGTCCTGACTCAAGCGGCCGAGTTGCGCGTCAAGGAAAGTGATCGATTGCAGGTGATGGCTATGGGTCTTCAGGAATTGGGCGTGAACTGCGTGGTGCAGGATGATGGCATCGTGATCGAGGGGGGAACGGGGTACCATGGAGGGCGTGTGAACAGCCATGGGGATCATCGCATTGCCATGAGTTTTGCTATGGCCGCACTACGTGCTTCCGGGACCATTGATATTCTGGATTGTGCCAATGTGGCTACCTCCTTTCCGGGGTTTGTAGCTTTGGCGCGTGCGGCTGGGTTGCGGATCGAGGCGCCATGATTCCGGTCATTGCCATTGACGGACCGTCGGCGTCGGGAAAAGGGACGGTGGCTCAGAGGGTAGCCCAGACCTTGGGATATCACTACTTGGACAGTGGTTCCTTGTATCGTTTAACCGCCTTGTGGGCGGAGCGAGTTCTTGGGGATGAGCGGGATGAGCTTGGTCTGGCGCAGTTGGCTCAGACTCTCCCCGTGGAGTTCGAGGGAGAAGACTGCTTCCTCAATGGTCAATGCGTGACCGAAGAAATTCGCACGGAATCTTGTGGCCTCGCGGCTTCAAGGATCTCTGGATTTCCTGGGGTGAGGGAGGCATTATTGCAGCTTCAGCGGAGTTATTTGCGCGCTCCTGGATTGGTGGCAGATGGTCGAGACATGGGCTCTGTGGTGTTTCCCCAGGCCCAACTCAAAGTGTTTTTGACGGCGGATGCGGAAGTGCGTGCGGAACGTCGGGTTAAGCAGTTGATCAGTAAAGGAATCCATGTCATAATTGAGGATGTGGTAAAGGATTTGCGGGAACGAGACGCAAGGGATATGGCGCGCAGTGTGGCGCCGTTGACTGCTGTGGGGGCATGGATGCTGGATACTTCAGCGCTTACAATCCCTGAGGCAGTGGCCCGGATACTGGATCGCTACCATCACATTACCAACAATTTGGTGTAGGAGAGAAAGAGGACGAATGGTCCTTGTCGGAGCGGTGGCGCGACCCCGTCGCCCGGTTTTTTTCTTCTGCGTTTTAATCCCAACCCTATGGCGCGGTAGGTGAATACTTGTCTTTAGGTCATTATTATGAATATGGTTTCTCAAGCACCTCAATCCATGGAAAGTTTTGCCAGTTTGTTCGAAGAAAGCCTGACTCACCAGGAAATGCGCTCCGGTGAAGTGATCACTGCGGAAGTGGTGAGTATCGATGCCAATACCGTGATCGTTAATGCCGGGTTGAAATCGGAAAGTTTGATTCCCATCGAAGAGTTTAAAAACGATCGTGGTGAACTGGAAGTTCAAGTGGGCGACTTTGTTAAAGTGGCCATTGATGCTCTCGAAGATGGTTATGGTTCGACCCGCTTGTCCCGTGAAAAGGCCAAACGTCTGGCGTCCTGGCTTGATCTCGATGATGCGCTGGCCAATGGAAGTCTGGTGCAGGGGATGGTGACCGGCAAGGTCAAAGGTGGCTTGACGGTGATGGTGAACGGAATCCGTGCATTTTTGCCCGGTTCCTTGGTGGATGTTCGTCCTGTCAAAGACACCACGCCTTATGAAGGCAAGGAAATGGAATTCAAGGTCATCAAACTTGACCGTAAGCGTAACAATGTGGTCGTTTCCCGGCGCGCCGTCATGGAAGCTTCCCAGGGTGCGGATCGGCAAAGTCTGCTGGATACCCTCAAGGAAGGTTCCATTGTGCGCGGTTTGGTCAAAAATATTACGGACTACGGCGCCTTTGTGGATCTGGGCGGAATCGATGGACTGCTGCATATTACCGATCTGGCCTGGCGTCGGGTCAAGCATCCTTCAGAAGTATTGACGGTGGGAGATGAAGTCGAAGCCAAGGTACTCAAGTTCGACCAAGAAAAGAACCGCGTTTCTCTCGGCCTGAAGCAGTTGGGCGAAGATCCGTGGGTAGGTTTGGCTCGACGCTATCCCGAACGGACCCGTCTCTTTGGCAAGGTGACCAATTTGACCGATTACGGTGCCTTTGTCGAGATCGAACAGGGAATCGAAGGTTTGGTTCATGTCTCCGAAATGGATTGGACCAACAAGAACGTTCATCCTTCCAAGGTGGTGCAATTGGGGGATGAAGTTGAAGTGATGATTTTGGAAATTGACGAAGAACGTCGTCGTATTTCTCTGGGGATGAAGCAATGCCGCGCCAATCCTTGGGAAGATTTCTCTATGAATCACAACAAGAACGATCGTGTGCGTGGTCAAATCAAATCGATTACGGACTTTGGCGTATTCATTGGTTTGCCAGGAGGGATCGACGGTCTGGTTCATCTGTCTGATTTGTCTTGGAATCAAACGGGCGAGGAAGCCGTTCATAACTACCGCAAGGGTGACGAAGTGGAAGCCCTTGTTCTTTCCATCGATGTGGAACGGGAACGTATCTCTTTGGGGATCAAACAATTGTCCGGTGATCCTTTCAATAACTTTGCGGCCACCAATGACAAGGGTTCGCTGGTCAAAGGCAAGGTCAAGTCTGTGGATGCCAAGGGCGCCATGATTGATCTGGGCGACGAGATTGAAGGGTATCTGCGTGCCTCCGAAGTGTCCCGTGAGCGCGTGGAAGACCTGCGCAGCCAGCTCAACGAAGGTGATGCGGTGGAAGCGGTGATTCTGAATATCGATCGCAAGAATCGGACCGTGAATTTGTCCATCAAGGCGCGGGATGCGGTAGAAGAAAATGCTGCTTTGCAACGTATGGCAGCGGAAAGTCCTATGAATGCGGGAACCACTAGTCTGGGCGCATTGTTGAAGGCCAAACTGTCCAATACCGATAACACCAACTGAGGGGCAGGCGATGACCAAGTCAGAACTGATTGAACTGCTGGCCAGTCATTATTCTCAACTGGTGGCCAGGGATGCCGAAATGGCAGTCAAGACCTTACTGGAATCCATGGGGGAAAGTTTGGTGGCGGGAGAACGCATTGAAATTCGCGGATTTGGCAGTTTTGGTTTGAATCATCGCCCCGCGCGATTGGGTAGAAACCCGAAAACCGGCGAAAAGGTCTCCGTTCCTGAAAAGTTTGTGCCTCATTTCAAACCCGGTAAGGAATTGCGTGATCGGGTGGATGGCGAGGAATCCTTTTTACCAAAGAAGTGATCGGTGCCATCGATGGCTCGACCTTTTCATCTGAAATGATCGTGTTGTCGAGGGGAAGTGACGGGGTGAAACGCAAGGGTTTCATCCCGTTGTTTTTTATCAGGAGGAACAACACGTGACTTATTTGCGATGGTTAGGGCGCCTGATTCTTTTTACATTTCTCCTAGGGTTTTGTTTTAAGAACCTGACACCGGTAGACCTATACTTTTTTCTGGGCTACCAGTGGCGCGCACCTCTGGTTCTGGTTCTTCTGGCATTCATGGCCCTCGGAGCCTTCTTGGGGTTGGCCACTACTTCCCGAGCATGGTGGCGGTTGCGGCGTGAATTGCGGTCCTTGCGACGTGCCCAGACGGCGGTCATCTCCCGAGGGGAGGAGAGCAAGGAGCAGGTGCGGTAAAAAAACGCCAATGAGCCATAGGCTCACGGGAGCATTTTGTATCTGAATCAAAACAGGGTATCATTTTCGCGCTATGGACTTTCAGGCCTATTGGTTACTTGCTCTACCCGTTTTTTTCGGGCTCGGCTGGCTGGCAGCACGGGTGGATATTCGCCATCTTCTGTCCGAATCCAGGGCCCTGCCGGCATCCTACTTTAAAGGGCTCAATTTTCTGCTTAACGAGCAACCGGATAAAGCCATTGAATCCTTTATCGAAGTGGCGCGAGCCGAACAGCAGACGGTAGAGTTGCAATTTGCCTTGGGTGGATTGTTCCGACGACGCGGAGAGGTAGACCGAGCGACACGGATGCACCAGAATCTGGTGGAACGTACGGATTTGGGGCACCAACAACGGACTGATGCCCTTTACGAATTGGCCCAAGATTATCTTAAGGCGGGTTTGCTGGACCGGGCTGAAACCCTGTTTTTACAGTTGTGTGACTCGGATCATGAGGAAGAGGCTTTGCGCCATCTTCTGGATATTTTCGTCACTGAAAAGGATTGGAACAAAGCCATTGATACCGCGCAGATCCTGAGCCGTAAGACGGGGGAGGATTTGACCGGAGATATGGCCAATTATTACTGTGAACAGGCTACGCTGGCGTATACCCATTCGCAGATGGATGAAGCGCACCAGCACTTGGTTCAGGCGCTGACACTCCACAGAAAGTGTGTGCGTGCGCTCATTTTACAAGGGGAGTGGGCGTGGCGCGCTGGAAAAGTGGAGGAAGCCTGCGAATTATGGCAGAGTATAGAACAGGTTGACCCAGCCTATCTTTTTCTTGTGGCCAATTCCTTGACCGATGCCTGGCGGCAACAAGGAAGGCTGGTTGAGGGGAGTATATTGTTGCGCGGTTGGTCTGAGCGTTATCCCAATATCGATTTGTTGAGCATGACCTTCCAGTTGGTATTGGAGGTTCATGGGGGTGACGAAGCTCTGCGATTGGTTCGGGCTGAACTGGAGCGCCGCCCCTCCCTGGGGTCTCTGGACAAGTTCCTTGAAGGTCAACTGGTGGTGGTGCCTGTTGAGCAACGCCAAGCTGTTCAATTGATGCGTGACATCGTGCATGGCCACTTCGAGCGCCAATCTGCGTATCAGTGTCAGCGTTGCGGATTCAAAGCCCGCTCTTTTCATTGGCATTGCCCAGCCTGTGGTGGGTGGGATACCTACCCACCCCGTCGTCAGGGGGAATCTGATTGGGCTCAATCTCCTCGATAAGGATATTTTTGTGACTTCTTCCATCATTCTGGCATTGGATATGGCCACGGAATCGGCAGTATGGGATTTGGTGGATCGTCTTGATCCAGGGTTATGTCGCCTTAAAGTGGGTAAAGAACTGTTTACTGCAGCTGGGCCGCAATTGATTTCCGCATTGCGGAAGCGGGGCTATGAGATTTTTCTCGACCTCAAGTTTCATGATATTCCCCATACCGTTGCACAGGCGTGTCGGGTAGCTGCGGATTTAGGCGTGTGGATGGTGGATGTTCATGCCAGCGGTGGGCCGCGTATGCTCGATGCGGCTCGTCAGGCATTGGGGTCTGCTGAAACGGCACCCTGGCTTGTCGCCATCACGGTGTTGACCAGCATGGATCAAGCCGATCTTCTGGCTTTGGGGATCACTGATTCGCCTCGCAGTATGGTTATGCGTCTGGCAGCGTTGGCGCATCAGTGCGCACTGGATGGGGTGGTCTGTTCTGCTCAGGAAGCCGTCGAACTGCGACAAAGTTTTCCTTCCCCCTTTAAACTGGTAACGCCAGGAATCCGTTTGCCCAATCATGCCGCAAATGACCAGATGCGCATTATGACACCCACTCAGGCGGTGCTGGACGGCGTGGATTATCTCGTCGTGGGACGTCCGATTACGCAAAGTCCTGATCCTTTGGATACTCTACTTCATTTCAATTCCCTGGTTGCCGGGGCAAGGAGTCAAGCGTGAAAATTTCCGTGATTGGCACGGGTTATGTGGGATTGGTGAGTGGGGCTTGTCTTGCTGAAATGGGCAACCATGTGCTCTGTCTCGATGTGGATCCACGGAAAATCGAGATTCTCCGTGCCGGAGGAATTCCTATTTATGAACCCGGCTTGGAAGCTATGGTCCAGCGCAATGTGGCTGCGGGCCGTCTGTCTTTCACCACCGACATTGCCGCCAGCGTAGATTATGGGCAAGTTCAGTTCATTGCAGTGGGGACTCCCCCAGATGAAGATGGCTCGGCGGATTTGAAGCATGTAGTGGCCGCCGCGCGGAATATCGGCCGTCATATGACGGCGCGCAAGGTGGTGGTAGACAAATCCACGGTTCCGGTGGGAACCGCCGATCGTGTCTCAGAAGCCATTGCCGAAGAATTGGCGCAGAGGGGGGTGGATTTTCCTTATTGTGTGGTCTCCAATCCCGAATTTCTCAAGGAGGGGGCGGCTGTGGAAGATTTCATGCGCCCTGATCGTATTGTGGTGGGGGCCGAAGATCCTCACGGTATCGAGATCATGCGGGCCTTGTATGCGCCATTTCAGCGGAATCACGAAAAACTGATTTTGATGGATGTAAAATCTGCTGAACTGACAAAATATGCCGCCAATGCCATGCTGGCCACGCGGATTTCCTTCATGAATGAGCTGGCTTTGCTGGCCGAGAAATTGGGTGCCGACGTGGAAAAGGTGCGACAAGGCATCGGCTCTGATCCGCGTATTGGCTACCAGTTTCTCTACCCGGGATGTGGTTATGGTGGCTCCTGTTTTCCCAAGGATGTATCGGCCTTACGTCGTACGGCTGGAGAGAGCGGTCTCGAATTGAAAATTCTTGGGGCAGTGGAAGCGGTAAATGAGCGCCAGAAATCGGTATTACTCGATAAAATTGAGGGTCACTTTGGCGCTGACCTGGCCGGCAAACGGTTTGCCCTTTGGGGGCTGGCCTTCAAGCCCAACACCGATGACATGCGCGAGGCCCCCTCGCGGGTTCTGATCGAGGGGTTGCATCAGCGAGGTGCGGTGATATCAGCCTACGATCCAGTGGCTATGGATGAAGCCCGTCATATTTATGGGAATCGTCCGGATCTGGAGTTTGCGGCTTCTCCAGAAGATGCCGTGGAACATGCCGATGCTTTGGTGGTGGTGACGGAATGGCAGATTTTCCGCAGTCCAGACTTTGACGGATTGAAGAAAACCTTGCGCCAACCCGTCCTGTTTGATGGCCGTAATTTATATGATCCCCATCAGGTGCGCGCGGCGGGCCTCCAATATTACGGTATAGGGAGAATCTGAGTGAGAGCCTTTCCCTCCCTGTCCAGTTTGGCCTCTGCTCGCGTCTTGGTGGTGGGAGATGTGATGCTGGACCGTTATTGGTTTGGTGATGTCAATCGTATTTCACCCGAGGCCCCAGTTCCCGTGGTCCTCGTGGGAAAATCCGAGGAGCGACCGGGAGGAGCCGCCAATGTCGCCAGGGGTGTGGCGGCTTTGGGCGCGCACTGCGAGTTATTGTCGGTGACTGGGGATGATGAAGCCGCTTCTCATCTGGACGCCTTGCTACGACAGGATGGCATCACGGCACACCTTCATCGCGACAAGTCCATGTCTACGACAGTGAAATTGCGGGTGATGGGGCGCCAACAGCAGTTGCTGCGCATCGATTTTGAAACGCCACCACGGCATGAGATACTGCTCAACAAACTGACGGATTTCGGTCAATGCCTCGAGCGGGCGGACGTGGTGATTTTGTCGGACTATGGCAAAGGGGCTCTGAAGCATGTAGATACCATGATCGCTCATTGCCGGCGTGCTGGAAAGCCCGTATTGGTGGATCCCAAGGGAGAGGAATACCGACGCTATCGCGGAGCCACGCTGCTGACGCCTAATCGTGGCGAGTTTCGTCAGGTGGCAGGAAGTTGGAAGGATGATCGCGAATTGGTGAAGAAGGCCCAGTCTCTGCGTGCGGATCTGGAGTTGGCAGCACTCCTGGTGACTCGCAGTGAGGAGGGAATGACGCTCTATCAGGATGGAGCAGTGACGCATCAACCCACGGTGGCTCGAGAAGTGTACGATGTCAGCGGTGCTGGCGATACCGTCATTGCCACTCTTGGGGTATTACTGACTCAGGGATTTTCCCTACCCGAAGCGGTGGGTTGGGCCAACCGAGCCGCAGGTATTGCGGTATCCAAGTTGGGGACAGCAGTGGTCACTCATCAGGAACTGGAGAAATCAGAATGGTCATGATCGTTACGGGGGCAGCAGGATTTATTGGCTCCAACCTCATCAATGCGCTGAATCAGCGGGGGCAATCGCGCATTCTGGCGGTGGATAACCTGGAAAAACCGGGGAAGTTTTTGAATCTGGCGGATTGTACCCTAGCCGATTATATGGACAAGCGGGAATTCATCGAACGCATCGAACACGATGACCTGGATCAGGATGTGGAGGTGGTTTTCCACCAAGGAGCTTGTTCCGACACCATGGAGCATGATGGACGCTACATGATGGAGAATAATTTCCGCTATACCCGATCCCTGTTTTATTACTGCCAGGATCGCGGTATCCCTTTGATCTATGCCTCTTCCGCTGCCGTATACGGTGGTAATGTGGAGTTCAGAGAAAGCCCTCAGTGCGAAAACCCACTGAATGTCTATGGCTACTCAAAATTGGCTTTCGACCAGTTTCTGCGCCACTATCTGGTGCGCGGAGATTTGACGGCGCCTTGCGTGGGATTGCGTTATTTCAATGTATATGGCGATCGGGAACAGCATAAAGGGCGCATGGCATCGGTGGGGTATCATTTTTATCATCAATACCGCGAACACGGACGTATTCGCTTATTTCAAGGATGTGATGGTTACGCTCACGGCGAGCAACGGCGTGATTTCATTTCGGTGGAAGATGTGGTTCGTGTCAATCTGTGGTTGTTGGAACATCCTGAAGTCTCAGGCATCTTCAATGTGGGGACGGGGCGCAGCCGAACATTTAACGATATGGCGGTAGCCACCATCAATGCGTTGCGTCAGGAATCCGCGCACCTTTCTTTGGAACAGATGCTGACGCAAAATCTGATCGAATATATCCCCTTTCCCGATGCATTGAAGGGCAAATATCAAAGCTACACTGAGGCTGACATGAGTCAACTGCGTGCAGCTGGATATACCGCTCCGTTTCTCGATGTGAATGAAGGCGTGGCTCGTTACATGACCCAATTGCGCGCTCGAACCCCCCTTTGAATTTTGGGGTGACTCATGGTTTTTCTTCATTTTCAGGAGAGTGACCATGGTTTATCAGCCCTTCAACATGCTAACGGTTTCACGCGGCGTCAAAACGTGTCTTGTGTCTATGGTTTTTCTGGTGAGTTGTTGTGCGTTGGCACCCTCAGCCTGGGCCTTGGTGGATATCAATCGGGCAGATGAGCCACAGTTGCGTACGGTCAAGGGCATTGGCCATACCAGAGCCTTGGCCATTCTTGCGTGGCGCACACGCAACGGGGCCTTTCATTCGGCATCTGACTTGCGGCGGGTAAAAGGATTTGGCGAAAAAACCGTGGCTAAGGTGGCCCCCCACCTTTCCATCAACGGTCAGCCCCTGACTCCTGTGAATATTCCCCAACCGAGCGCCATCAGAAGACGTTAAGGCCCTGTAAGGAACTTCCGTCACGGGCTATAATCGGGTTTTTGATCAGCGGTGTGGGAGAAAGAAATGCTAGGTGAACTATCTATTGAAGGCACCATCGGTCGGACCCCCCTCGTTCGCTTACAGCACATGCCTGGAAACACCACCAACCACATTTACGCCAAACTGGAGGGCAACAATCCTGCCGGTTCAGTAAAGGATCGGCCAGCGTTATCCATGGTTCGTCATGCGGAGGCGCGGGGTGAGATCAGACCAGGGGATACGCTCATCGAGGCGACCAGTGGTAATACGGGTATTGCCTTGGCGTTGGCGGCTTCCCTGCGGGGCTATCGCATGATTCTGATCATGCCGGAGCATTTGAGTGTGGAGCGCCGTCAAACCATGCGAGCCTTGGGTGCGGAAATTCTGTTGGTCCCAAAATCTGGAGGGATGGAAGCCGCTCGCGATCTGGCAGAAAAAATGGCAGAGTTGGGAGAGGGACATATACTGGATCAGTTCAATAATCCGGACAATCCTCGGGCCCATTACGAAACCACTGGCCCGGAAATCTGGCGGGACACGGGAGGGAAGATCACCCATTTTGTGGCCACCATGGGTACGACAGGGACCATCATGGGCGTTTCCCGTTACCTTAAGGAGCAGAATCCTGCCATTCAAATCATAGGCGTACATCCGGCGGACGGGGCCAATGTCCCGGGAATACGCAAGTGGCCGGAGAATTACTTGCCTAAAATCTACGAACCTCATCGGGTTGATAGAATATTGGAAGTCCAGCAGTGGGAGGCAGAAGAAACGATGCGTCGAATGGCAAGAGAAGAAGGCATCTTTGCCGGGGTTTCCTCAGGAGGAGGGTGTTGGGGAGCTCTGCAAATTTCGCGCGCAGTGGAAAACGCAGTGATCGTACATATGGTATGTGATCGGGGAGATCGCTACTTGTCTACCGGAGTGTATCCCGAATAAAGCCCCACTGACAAAACTGGTGAGAGACCTCACCAGTTTCTAGAACAGTCATCCCGTCAGTTGATCTCTGTATCACTGTCCGAGGGCAGTGTGGTCAGAGCCAATTCAATGTTCGAAGCCAGATCTTTGGCATAGTCAGCAGCTTCGGATAAGCGAATGGACTCGTAGAATTGTGCCTTGGTCCGAAAATTTATGATATCTGTCTGCAATATTGCCCGGATCTCATCTTTGGTCATCTGGCCGCTCCTGGAAGGTATTTTGAGATTACATCATCGCACAAATTCAATCCATTTGACGCCGGATGTTCGGATTTCCCTCGGGACATAAAAAATAAGCCAGCATACGAGGCTGGCTTAAGGTGTTGGTGGGCCCAGTAGGACTTGAACCTACGACCAAAGGATTATGAGTCCTCTGCTCTAACCAACTGAGCTATAGGCCCGGAAGGAAACTGTTAATTTTCTGAATTGTTATCGATGAAACTGCGCAGCCTTTCCGAACGGGAGGGATGGCGCAGTTTACGCAGGGCTTTAGCCTCGATTTGACGAATGCGCTCGCGGGTCACATCGAATTGTTTGCCCACTTCTTCCAAGGTGTGGTCAGTGCTCATTTCAATGCCGAAGCGCATACGCAATACTTTGGCTTCGCGCTGGGTCAGGGAGTCCAGAACATCCTTTGTGGCATCTCTCAGGCTGGCATACAGGGCCGAATCTGCCGGGGCCACGGTAGCGTTGTCCTCAATAAAATCCCCCAAGTGTGAATCATCGTCGTCCCCGATGGGGGTTTCCATGGAAATGGGTTCCTTGGAGATTTTGAGGATCTTGCGAATTTTATCCTCGGGCATCTCCATTTTCTTGGCCAGTTCGGCGGCATCCGGCTCCTGCCCAGTTTCCTGAAGAATCTGACGTGAGATGCGATTCATTTTGTTGATGGTTTCGATCATATGGACCGGGATGCGAATGGTCCGCGCCTGATCGGCAATGGAGCGGGTGATCGCCTGACGGATCCACCAGGTGGCATAAGTAGAAAACTTGTAACCGCGGCGATATTCAAACTTGTCCACAGCCTTCATCAAGCCAATGTTGCCTTCCTGGATCAGATCGAGGAACTGTAGCCCGCGATTGGTATACTTTTTGGCAATGGAAATGACCAGTCTCAAGTTGGCTTCGATCATTTCCCGTTTGGCACGACGTGCACGGGCTTCGCCTGTGGACATTTGCCGCGCAATTTCCTTGAGATCCCGAATAGGAATGCTGACTTCATTCTGCAATGCCAGAATGCGTTCCTGCTCTTCCACAATGGCGTATTTAAAACGATCCAGAGCGGCACTGTAAGTTTTGCGTGCAGCAACTTCGTCACTCAGCCAGCGCGGATTGACTTCATTTCCAGGGAAAGATTTGATAAAGTGGTTGCGAGGCATGCCGGCTGACGTGACACATAGGTTCATGATGTTCCGTTCATGGGCACGAACCCGGTCGACCAACCGTCGCAAACTGCTGCAGAGCATTTCTACCTGCTTGGCCGTGAAGCGGATGCTCATCAACTCTACGGAGATTTCCTGCTGCAATGTTTGGTATCGAGCACTGGAACCTTGTTGCTCCAGCAGAAGTTGGTGCCTCTCTTGGTTCAGTACATGAATTTTTTGAAAGCGAATCAAGGCTTCGGTTTTTAGGTGTTCCAGATTGGCATTGGCCACAGCTCCTTCTTCGTTGCCTTCCTCATCTCCTTCGTCTTCGAGTTCAAGGGGTTCTTCTTCCACCAAGTCATCGGCCAAGAGACTGCCATCGCTGTCCATCAGACCATCGATGACCTCATCGATACGGAGTTCCTCTTGTTGTACCCGTTGGGCCAGGACGAGGATCTCGTCAATGGTGGATGGGCAAGAGGAAATGGCTTGAATCATGTGCTTCAGCCCATCTTCGATGCGCTTGGCAATTTCAATTTCCCCTTCACGGGTCAACAGTTCCACGGTGCCCATTTCACGCATGTACATACGCACGGGGTCGGTTGTCCGACCAAAATCAGAATCTACCGTGGATAGGGCGGCTTCTGCTTCTTCCACCACATCCTCATCGGCCACGGGCGGTGGCGCATCGGACATGAGAAGCTGTTCGCTGTCAGGGGCTTCGTCATACACGGCGATGCCCATGTCATTGATCATGCCGATGACCGATTCGATCTGGTCTGAATCCAGCATTTCATCGGGCAGATGATCGTTAATTTCAGCATAAGTCAAAAAGCCACGATCCTTACCTAGAACGATAAGGTTCTTGAGGCGGGTACGCTGGGCTTCCGCATCGGGTTGGCGGTTTTCTGGTTTGGAGTTGTCTGCAGCCATAAGGGGTGTCGCACTCCTGTGAGCCGTGGCGGTGGCAATAAAAAACGGGAAATTATAACCTATTCAGCAGTATCAATCCAGTCCCCTGGAGGACGGGCGTTGTGATATCAGCCACTGCATGCGTTCTTCCTCTTCCCTATGCAAGGGGCGATTACGAGCGCATTGCAGCAACGCTTCCATTTCCTGCTGGAGGCGCCGCTCCGCCCAGCGACGCAGGCCATCACGATAAACTTCCGTGAGCTCTTCTCTTGGAGTCTCTAGTAGGGAAAAAAATTCCCCTTGCATGATTCGTTCCAGCCATAAATTCTCTGGTTTGCCGCGAAAATGTTCCATGATCATGGGGAGCGTGATATCGGGCTCCTGATGTCGCAGGAACGTGGAGATGTGCGTGAGGGCTTGGTCCACGTCGTCATCGAATGTGCTGGCGGGTTCGGGGATGCCTGTTTCATGGGCCATGGAGGGGGCCGCCAGCAGGCAAGCCAGAAGCTGCAGGGCAATGGGGTTAGGGGGTTTCCTGAGGGGTGGGGAGGTGCGTGTCGTTGCTCGAGGATGAGAGGGGGCGCTGGTACTAGGAGAGATATCCCTCAAAAAGCGGTCTAGCTCTGGGGGTTCTATCAGAAGCCACTGAGCCATTAGGCGTTTGAGCGCAAAGGATAACCAAGGGGAACGCAGGGTGGCGAGAATTTCTTTGGCCTCGCGCAGAAACTGGCCCTGATGTTCCACTTGGGTGCGTATTCGCCCGCGAGTGAGTTGCTCCATCACAAAAGCGGATAGGGGAAGGGCGCTGGCGATGTTTTGGCGCAGTACTTCGGCGCCGTGCTGGCGCACAAAGCTGTCAGGGTCTTCCCCTTCGGGAAAGAACAGGAAAGCGATTTCTTTGCCTTCTTCAAATAGAGGTAGTACAAGATGCATGGCTCGCTCAGCAGCTTTGCGGCCTGCCTTATCGCCGTCAAAGGCAAATACCAAATGATCGGCTGAGCGTAATAATCGCCGAGCTTGGTCCACTGTGGTGGCCGTGCCGAGGGTGGCGACCACATTCAGAATGCCTGCCTGAGACAGGCTGACCACATCCATATAGCCTTCGACGACCAATACTTGATTGTGTTGGCGGATGGCCTGACGTGCCTGGGTCCAGCCGTAGAGTTCCTTGCCTTTTTCAAACAGTGGAGTTTCTGGTGAGTTAAGGTATTTGGGTTCACCTTGGCCCAAGACGCGACCACCGAAACCGATCACCTGACCGCGACTATCCTGGATGGGGAACATGAGGCGGTCACGAAAACGGTCATAGCATTGCCCGTTTTCATTGCGAACCAGCATGCCCAGTTCTACCATGTTCTCGAGCTTGATCGTGGGGAAGTGCGTTTCCAATCCGTGCCACTGGTTGGGTGCATATCCCAGAGAGAACCGTTCGGCCGTGACATCATCTACGCCACGGCTCAACAGGTATTGAAGAGCGTGGGGGGTTTTCTGGAGGGTGGTGCGAAAGTGGGTCGTGACCTGCTCAAGGAAGTCCAGTGC